>DYKK01000381.1 GCA_020722625.1 Anaeromyxobacter dehalogenans | reverse complement strand
GGGATCGTCACGGACCACGGCGGCACGATTGACCTCGCGAGCGAGTGGGGTCGCGGGACCACGATGACGTTCACCCTTCCGGTGTACGACGAGGCCGGGGGATGATCACCGCCCCCCGCCCCTCAACGTCCGGGCCTCCTCGTGCGACGCCGCGCAGCGGAAGCCGAAGTGGTGGAATTCGGGCTCGTTTCGCGGAATGTGGGGCCTGCGGCGGATGGTGTTGGCGTACGGCGCGGGCCAGTACCAGGACCCTCCCCGCACCACGCGCCGGCGGTGGCCGGGACAGGGTTCCCGGCCGCCGCACGGTCCCGTCGGGTCGGGTCCCAGGCACGCGGCGCCGCACGCCCCGTAGGATGCGCTGTACCAGTCCGCCACCCACTCCCAGACGTTGCCGACCATGTCGTACAGGCCATGGATGCCCGGTGGCCGGGAGCCGACCTCCAGGGGGCGGCCCTTCTCGGGGTGGCCTCCGCGCGCCTTGCGCACGCCGCACGACCGCCCCGAGGCGTCCATGATCACGGCCCGCCGGCAGTCCACCGGCTCGTTCCCCCACGGATAGAGCCGCCCGTCCGTGCCGCGGGCCGCCTTCTCCCACTGCGCCTCGGTGGGGAGGTGCTTGCCCTGGGCCCGGCAGTAGGCGACCGCGTCGTACCACGACACCCCCGTGATGGGCTGGCGGGGACGGTCGAAGTCCAGGTATCGCGGGCCGGCCTTGGGGCATTGCCCCGCGCGGACGCAGGCGCGGTACTCCTCGACCGTGACCTCGTGCGTGTCCATGTAAAAGGTCTGGGCCCAGACCACCGCCCGGGGCCTCGTGTCCGGGGGTCCGTCGTCGGAACCGCGCAGGAACGGGCCTCCCGGGATGCAGGCCATGCCGGGCGGCGGCTCCTCGCAGGGAAGGACGGCGGGGACATCGGTGTCCGCGATCCCGCCTCCGGGAACCACGAGCCCGATCAGGACGGCGAGCGCGGCGCGCCTCATCTCCCCCTCGGCGGGCGCGCCTCCGGAGGCAGCGCCGTGATGGTCGCCAGGCCCGGATGCGCCTTGTCGTGCCGCCGGCGGCTGACCAGGGTCTTGAACGAGCAGGGCACCCCGTCCCGCATCCACGCGGTGAACGAGGCCGCGGGCTGGACCAGGTAGGTGTACAGCCCGTCCGGCGCGACCTCCGGGTCCCACCCGCCCGCGGTGCGCAGCACCACCGATCGGTCATCGAACGGGATCGCCCGCATGTTCGTCTTGTAGTCTTTCGTGAAATCGAAATATTTCTCGGCGTTGGACAGGTACAGGACCCGCACGGTCATCCCCGCGTCGGACAGGGCCCTGGCCACGCCCCGGACGGCCGAGCGTCCGGTCAGGTCGCCGCGCACCGCGAACACCCGGCCTGCCCGGAACAGGTCGCGCAGGTGGGCGTACTGCCCGGGGTCGTCGAGGAAGGACCCGACCCTCTGTGCGCGGCAGGCCTTGCGCAGGGTGCGCAGGCGCCACTCGACGAGGTTGCGCGCCATCCGGTAGGCGCGAAGGACCCGGTCGCGGTCGGTCGGGTCGGTGTGTGCCGCGGTGATCCAGCCCTCCACGTCCGCGCGCCGGGCCGCGGACCAGGCCGCGAGGAACGCGGCGGGGTCCGGGCTGTTCAGAAAGACCTGGCGATAGACCGCGTGCACGTCCACGACCACCTGGTCGAAGTCGAGGAGGACCAGGAGGTCCGACCTCGCCCATCCCGCCAGGAGGTAGTTGGGATCGGTCCCCACGCCGACCAGGACCCCGCCCAGGTCGGACACGGCGTCGCGGAACAGCCAGTGCGCGCCCTCGTCCGAGACCACGAAGTGGGCGTCCGCGGCCAGTTGCTTCGGAAGAGGGTCCGGGGCGACCGCCCGCATCTGCCGGGCCAGACCGGGGGGCACCGGGGGGACCTCGGCCGCGAGCGGGCCGGCCGCCAACACGACCGCGAGCCAGGCGATCCGACAGGCCACGGTCCTCGCGAACATCCTCGCCCCTCGCGCGACAAACCAGGCGATGGGGGAAATGATACACGTCCGGGTGGCGTCCCGGGAGGGTCTGCGACGCGAAAACGTGACGCACTCCCCGGTGCATGGTACAAGAAGGGCCGCCACGCGGGGAATGGAGAATGGAACGAACCCGACGGACGCCGCGATGGATCGCGGCTGGCCTGATCGCGACGCTGAGCGAACCCTGACCCTCGACGAGGCCCTGGACACGGCCCTGCGCGAGCACCCGGGTCTTCGGGCGTCACAGCACGCCGTCGAGGCGGCCCGGGAGGGCGAGGGCGTGGCCTTCGCCGGCTTCCTGCCGGCCCTCGACTTCGATGCCTCCTACACGAGGGCCACGGGCAACCAGGTCCCCACGCCCGGGGCCCTGTTCAGCACCGCGACGAGCCGCAGCACGAAGTCCTACAACTTCTTCCAGTTCTCGCTGAACCTCCGGCAGAGCCTCTGGGACTTCGGCCGGACCCTCGGCGCGCACCGGGCCACCGAGGCGACCACGGAGGCGACCCGGAAGGACCTCGCGGCGGCGAGGCTCGGGGTCTGGGCCCAGGTGGTGACCGCGTACCACGGGGTCGTGGCGGCCCAGCGGATGGCGGACGTGGGCCTTCGCCTGCGGGACCAGGCGCACACCCTCGCGAAGCGGGCGCAGGAACTGTACGAGGCCGGGGCGCGGCCCCGCATTGACGTCACGCGCACCGAAGCCGCGGCCCAGATGGCCGAGGCGGGATGCGTGGCGTCCGAGGAGGCCGGAAACCTCGCGTGCGCCCTGCTCCTGGCCGCCATCGTGGCGCCTACCGTCCTGGCCGCCAAACCGCT
>DYKK01000380.1 GCA_020722625.1 Anaeromyxobacter dehalogenans | reverse complement strand
GAAGTCCGACCCGCCGAAGTGCGGCCGCAGGGGGCCGCTCGAGTAAAGGTCCCCGCCCGCGTTGCCATAGACCTTGAACGTGCTCCCCGCGCCGGTCACGACGAGTTTCTGGTCCGCGGTCGTGGTCCCGATCCCGACGTTGTACACCGTGGAGGAGGGGGTCAGGTTGGTGCCGCTCAAGGACCAGAAGTTGGTCCCGGCCACGGACCAGTCGCCGATGCACGACCCCCCGATGCACAGCCCGCTCGCCGCGTTGACGTAGCCGTTCACGTCGAGTTTCTGCCCCGGCGTGGTCGTCCCGATGCCCACGCGCCCGTCCGGCAGGATCCGGACCAGTTCCGTCATCGAGGCGCTCGCGTCGTTGAACAGGACCCGCAGGTAGTCGTCGCTGTCGTCCCCGAACACGATGGCGGCCCGGTCCGCGTTTGCGCCCTCGTCCATCAGCCCCACGAACAGGTTGTCGGTGTCCTGGCCGATCAACACGCCCTGGGTCGCGGCCGTGGGCCAGCCGGAGGCCACGCCGGAGTACGGGTCGCCCAGCTGGAGCCTGGTCGTGGGGGAGGTCGTGCCCAGGCCCACCCGGCCGAGGAACGAGAAGTTGTTCGTCATCCCGTCCTCGGCCACCTGCCGCCAGGCCCCCCATGAGCCCGTGGTCTGGCTGTACCGGTGCCACAGGTTGCCGTTCTGGGTGAAGCCCAGTTGATGCACCCCGCCGCCGGACCAGTCCGTTGCGCTCGACCACTGGCGGTAGGACAGGACGGCGTTGTACACCCCGCCGTCGTTGAGCCCGTTGGCGCCGTTGCCCTTGAACTCGAGCGTGATGCCCATGCCGTACGTCTCGGGGTTCGGATTCGTGCTGCGGGTGTCGTAGGCGCCGAGGGTCCCGAGGATCGAGTTGGGCGCGTACATCGCGCCCACGGTCAGGGGCGCGGTCGGGCTGGCGTTCTTGATGCCCACGTTGCCGTTGTTGTAGTAGATATTACTTCCAGAAACGGTCCACGGCCCCGTCACCTGGCTCCAGGCCGACCGGCAGTCCCCGGCGAGGCACAAGGCGCCCGCGGAGAAGTTCCCCCCGACCCGCCCGGTGCCGGACACCCAGAACGACGCGGCCTGGGCGGACGCCGACTGGTTCTGGACGTAGTTCCCCGACCCGCTCGCGGGCGCGAAGGCCGCGGCGTGCTGGCCGTCCAGAAGGTCTGCGTTCAGATTCGTGACGAGCGTGGAGGACGACACCTGCATCGGGGCCTGCGTCGTGGTCGTCGAGATGAACTGCCCGTCCGTGCGCACGTTGCCGCCCACCACGTCCAGGCGCTGCCCCGGGGACGGGGTCCCCACGCCGACGGACCCCGCGAACCTCGCCGACACCGTCGCATTCGCCGGGTCCAGGTAGTACGAGACCCCCTCCGCGTCCACGAAGGACGAAGCGGTCACCGAGGACCCGACCGAGAGGGTCGAACCGATCTGCCCCGTCCCCGAGATGCGGAAACTCGCGGACTGGTCCGCGGCCGCCTGGTTCTGGATGTACGAGTTGCTCCCCGACCCCGGGGCCTTGCTGTTGAAGGCGTTCCAGTCCGCCGCGGACAACCATCCGGGCGACGCCGGCCCGGCCTGGGTCATGCCGAGCGGCGCGGCCGCGGTCCCGGACCCCACGAACGGGTCCCCCGACCGGGTCGTGACCATGGTGAGTTTGTTGTTGAAGGTGTTCCAGTCCGTCTGCGACAGGTAGCCGCTGCTCGTGCTGGACGCCTGGCCGATGCTCAGGACCGGGGACTGCCCCCCCGTGGACTGGAGGGGCGCGACCGCCGTGAGGCCCAGGAGCCCGGCGTTCGACAGGACGCCGCTCCCGTCGACGGCGAGGCCGCTTCCGACCTGGACGACCCCGGGGGAGGTGGTGGTGGCGAGCGGCAGCCGGGCCACCGGCACCGTGCCCGCGTTCAGGTTGCTCGCGTTCCGGTAGAACGAGCCGTGCTGGCCGTCGAGGAGGTCGGCGTTGAGGTTGGTGACCGCGGTCGTGCTGGACACGACGAAGGGGGCGGTCCCGGTGGCGACCGAGCTGGTCAGCTGTCCCGACATCGAGAGGGTCCCGATGTTGTTCAGGTTCCCGGCCGCGTCGAGTCGGAGCGTGGACGGACTCATGCTCGCCCCGCTGTACAGGCCGGTCGTGACCAGGAGGTTGGACACGGTCGTGTTCCCGGCGAGCGTGAGGTTGTTGGCCAGGTCCTGGCTCTGGACCTGGCCGTCCCCGATGTCCGCGCTCGTGACCTGGCCGTCCACGATCTCGGTGGACGACACGCACGGGGTGCTCGCGCAGTCCAGGTCCACGGCGGCCCCGCCCGGGGTCCGGCCGCGCGCCCACGAGAAGTTCACCTCGCCTTCCGACACGCACCCCACGCAGTCGAGGTCGGTCGCGGCGGTCAGGAGGACGTCGCATTCGGCCGCGTGCTCGGCCATGAAGGCGAACCCCACGCTCGTCAGGGGCCGGCGCGGCAGGGGGGGGTCGGTCCCCACCTGGATCTCGAGCCAGACCTGGTTGTGCGTGGCGAAGAGGTTCTGCGGCATCGGGCCCAGATAGACGTTGAACACCCCGCCGGTGATGGACACCGAGGCAGGCTGCTCCCAGAGCAGGGTCCCCCCGCTCATCGCGTCGTACAGGCGGAAGGTCAGGTCGTACGAGCCGCTGACCACCTCGCCGACCGCGTTGCGCAGGACGCCCTGGACGTTCAGTTGCCTGGGGATGGGCTGGGCCTCCACCGCCGCGCACCACAGGAGCCCGGCGACCAGGACCCCGAACCGACCCGCGAGATGGTATCGTCTCATGGTCCTACC
>DYKK01000379.1 GCA_020722625.1 Anaeromyxobacter dehalogenans | reverse complement strand
GTCGCGGCCCCAGGGTGGTGAAATGAAACGAGGCAGATTTCATGTCTATTCGAAGAATTGCGGAAATTGATGGCGGATTTGGGACCCCGAACTCGGCGCGGCCCGAGGAATCGGGCGAACGACCATAACATGGTAACATGTTGTATTTACATCACAATCGCACCGCTTGACACATGCAATAAACTCATTTATTGATTGTGCGCGCGTGTCGTGGAGGAAGTCATGGTCTCCGAGGAGGCGCGTCGCGTCCTGTGGGACCTCAATCCGTGGTGGAAGGAACCACCGCGGGTCCGACCAGAACCGCCGTCCTTCGTCCGTCACGCGGTGAAGGACCTCCTGAACCGTCTCCGAAAACCAAAAGGGTTGATCGAGGTCGTTCGAGGTCCCCGGCAGGTGGGGAAGACGACCGCAATTCTTCAGTGCATCCGAGACCTGATCCACGCAGGGATGCCAGGACGGAACATCCTGTTTGTCCGGTTCGATCTGGAGTTGTTGCGCAGCGAGCCGGGCATTGTCAGGGAGATATACCGCTGGCATCTCGACGAGATTCGTCGAGACTCGACCGATGCCGAGTCGCCTTCGCTCGTCTTTCTTGATGAGGTCCACAAACTCGCCTCCTGGAGCGACGAGGTCAAACATCTATTTGATACTTTCGCACCAAGAATAATGTTGACGGGGTCCTCGTCCGTCCTCGTGGCCCATGGAGGGCGAGAGAGCCTTGCCGGCCGTGTGTTCACGACGGAGCTTCCACCGTTCTCGTTCCGGGAGGTGCTGGAGGCGTGGAAGCCCGATCTGGCCCGGGCCCTTCCGCCCCGAATCCGCTTTCGCGACGCCTTCGAGGACGGTTTGCGCGAGAGTGCGGCCGCCTTTGAGCGGCTTCGCCCCCAACAGAAGCACTCCCTGCGCCGCCGTCTCGAACGCTATTTTGCGCGAGGGGGATATCCTCGCCTTCATTCCGGAGAGGTGGACGACGACCGGTGGGCCGATTACCTCGTCCAGACCGTATTCGAGAACGTGCTCGGGGCCGACATCCCCACTTTGTTTCCGGTCCACAACCCGGGCCTGCTCCGCTCGCTCTACTTGTGGCTCGCGCGTCACTCCGGGCACGAGGTCTCCCAGGGAAGGCTCGCGGAGGAACTGACGGCCGCGGGATTCCCGACGAACCAGCCCACGGTGGGCCGCTACCTGCACTACCTCGTGGATGCCCTTCTGGTTCGGGAGTTCCGGCGATATCCGCTCGTGAAGAGGTCCTCGGCGCGCGCCCCTTCCAAGTTCACCCTGACCGACCTGGGTGTCCGCAATGCGATCTTCCGCCACACGCCCTCTCTTTTCGAGTCCGACCCGACGGTACTCGGACCGCTCGTGGAAACGCTGGTTCAAGGATGTATTCGTGACAGCAATCTCAACGTATATTATTATCGCGATTTCGAAGATCCGAGCAACCGGCGTTCTCGGATCGCCGAAGTGGATTTCGTGGCGGAGCGCCCGGATGGAGCGGTCGTGCCCGTCGAGGTCAAGTTCCGCAAGCGCGTGGATCACGAGGACCTGGTCGGTCTCCGACTGTTCCAACAACGCTTTCATCCTTCGAACTCCATCGTGGTCACACGCGACCGATTCGGGTGGTACGAGATGGATCGCCTCCTGTTTGTTCCTCTGGAGGCCTTTCTTCTCGCTTTTTGAATCGGGTTCGGGCGCTGGCAAGACGGCCGCGGACCTGGGATACTCGCGGAGACGCGGGGGGCGACATGGCGCGGATCCTGATGGTCGTGGGGTCCCGGGGATTCCGGGACGAGGAGTACTTCGAGCCCCGGCGGGTCTTCGAGGGGGCGGGGATGGAGGTCGTGACCGCCTCGTCGCGGGAGGGGCCGGTGCGCGGGGCCCTCGGCGGGTGGGCGCGGGCGGACCGGTTCCTCGCGGCGTTGCGGGCCCGGGACCACGACGCGGTGCTCTTCGTGGGCGGCGACGGCGCGCGCGAGTTCGTGGAATCCCGGACGGCCTGGCGTCTGGCCCGGGAGGCCCTGGAACGGGGGAAGGTCCTCGGGGCGACCTGCCTGGCCCCCCTGATCCTGGCGCGGGCCGGGCTCCTGCGGGAACGCCGGGTCACGGCCTGGCCCGAGGTGCGCGACGAGGTGGCGCGTGCGGGCGCCCTGGTGGTGGACGACCCGGTGGTCGTGGACGAGCGCCTCGTGACCGCGGACGGCCCCCAGAGCGCGCGCCGGTTCGCGGAGGCCGTCCTCCGTGTCCTCGCGGGCGGGCCCTGACCCGGGCGACGCCGCGCCGGACGCATAAAGTTCCCCGACGGACCGTCCGATTCTCCGGCACGAAACTGCTCCACGCGGCGACACGCGTGGCTCTTTGAAACGGGTGTTGCGCGATGCCGGCGGCGGTGAAGGCCCTTGAAGGAGGTGCGCGACGTCGGAATCGTCCCCTGACCGCGACCACGAAGGACGGCATCGCCGGACCGCGGACCCGGGAGTCCCCCGACCCGGGTCCGTCCGTCGGGCCGGGCGGTCGCGACCGGCCCGAGTCCCCATTCTTCCTCCTTGCGGACTCCCGTACCCCCGGGAGCCGGCCGGCCCTCGTCCGCGACGGGCGGGGGCCGGCCCCTTCTCTCGACCTACCCACGTTCCGCCGCCGCGTTCTCGGCAGCACGACGAAACACCCCGATATGTCCTGGTTTCGTTCCGGCCGCGACTTGCCCCCCAGGGTGGTGAAATGAAACGAAGCAGATTTCATGTTTATTCGAAGAATTGCGGAAACTGACGGTGGACTTGTGGTCCGACCCCTTTGTCGAGAAGGTATCCCGTGCACCCTATTCCGAGAAGGGATGGAC
>DYKK01000025.1 GCA_020722625.1 Anaeromyxobacter dehalogenans | reverse complement strand
GGACGTGCAAATCCGACTTGACAACACTCGTTTTCCGGCTATCATCCGTCCCGGCGTTGGCGCCAGGCACGTAGCTCAGTGGGAGAGCGCTACCTTGACGCGGTAGATGTCGGCGGTTCAATCCCGCCCGTGCCTACGGGGTGTTCGCGTTTCGGCGGCGCTTTCGGAAGTCGCGAGAAGGACGTGGTCGGCGAGGACAGGGAAGTCAGGATCAATCACCGGATCCGGGCGCGCGAGGTCCGGCTCATTGACAACAACGGGGTTCAGGTCGGGGTCGTCCTCCTCGGAAGGGCCCTCGAGATGGCCGAGGAGGCGGGGCTCGACCTCGTGGAGGTCGCGCCCCAGGCCAGTCCGCCGGTCTGCCGGATCATGGACTACGGCAAGTTCAAGTACCAGCGGAAGAAGCGCATGGCCGAGGCGCGCAAGCGCCAGGTCACGGTCCAGTTGAAGGAAGTGAAGATCCGGTACAAGACAGATGACCACGACCTGGCCACCAAGATGCGTCAGGCGCGCGAGTTCCTCGATGCAGGCCACAAGGTCAAGTTCATGATGTTCTTCAAGGGGCGTGAGATCCAGTTCGCGGCGCTGGGGCTGCAAACGATGGAAAAGGTCGCCGCGGACATGATGGACGCGGCCGTTCTGGAGCGCCCGCCCCGGATGGAGGGCCGCGTGCTGACCATGTACCTGACCTCGAAGGGGGTGCGCAGACCGGACGGCGGGCCCACGCGCGGTGGGAGAGCGGGCCGTTCCGACGGAGGTGACCATGCCGAAGATCAAATCGAATAGGGCCGCGGCCAAGCGGTTCGGGGTGTCCGGGACGGGACGGCTCCGCCGGCACAAGGCGTCGAAGAGCCACCTGCTCGTCCACAAGAACCCCAAGAGGCGGCGGCGCCTGCGGTCCGAGGTCGAGGTGGCCGCGGCGGACCGCAAGCGCGTGACCCGCCTGCTGCCCAATCTTTGACGGAGGAGCGAGATGGCACGAGTCAGACGCGGATTCAAGCGCAGGCACCGCAGCAACCGCCTGCTGAAGATGTCGTCGGGCTACCGCGAGCGCCGGGGCAACACCATCCGGAAGGCGAAGGAGCAGGTGCGCCGCAGCCTGCGGTTCGCCTACATCCACCGCCGGCAGAACAAGCGCAACTTCCGGCGCCTGTGGATCGCGCGGATCAACGCGGCCTGTCGGATGAACGGGACCCGGTACGCGGACTTCATCCACGCCCTCGCGCGGACCGGGGCCGCCGTGGACCGGAAGGTCCTGGCCGACATCGCGGTGCACGACCCGGCCGGGTTCGCGCGGATCGTCCAGGGGGTGGCTTCCGGCTCTCCGGGCCCGGCGTGAGGCTTCGGCCGATGGGGAGCGCGACACACGGGAAGGGACGACGGTCCTTCCCTCCTTCGGAGGAGCGGTCATGACCAAGTCCGACATCATCGAGGGCGTCTATGAGCGGCTCGGGGGCTTCTCCAAGAAGGAGGCCGCCGCGATCGTCGAGACGATCCTCGACGTGATCAAGGAGGCCCTCACCCGGGGCGAGAAGGTCAAGATCTCGAGTTTCGGGTCGTTCTCGGTGCGCGCGAAGCGCAAGCGCCGCGGGCGGAACCCCAAGACGGGGGCCACCCTCGAGATCTCGGCGCGGCGGGTGCTGACGTTCAAGCCCAGTCAGGTGCTGAAATCGTCCCTCAACCCGTGACGGGTCGCGACCCCGGACGGGGTGATCCAAACCGGGAGGAGCGATGGACGGCCCAGCGCGGCGATCCGTGGGCGGGCGGCGCAGGCCGATCCTGGATCCCCGGTGTGAAGGCTTCAAGATTGGCGAGGTGGCGAGGGGGCTGGACATCACCCCGTCGGCCATCCGGTTCTACCAGAAACGGTTCTCGCCTCATATCCGCCCGACGAGGGTCGCGACGAAGTCCAGGAGGGAGACGTACCGCTACGTCTATCGCCAGCGTGACGTGCAGATCCTCAAGGTGATCCTGATCTTGAGACGTGACTACGGCCTTTCGATCCAGGACACGCGCGATCGGCTGCACGACCTCCTCGTCACCCATCACGGAGACCCGTTCGCCATCGAACGGGAGCTCGTGCCGGCACGCGAAGAGCCGCCACCGAGGGACCCGGAAGGCTCGCACCATCAGGGGGAACTCCCGCTCGAAGCGCCCGCCGGACCGGTCGGTCCGGCCCACCCGCCCGGCCCCGACCGGGCCGCCTCCGGGGGGCGCGAGCCGACCGCGGACGCCCGCGCCCTCGAACACGAGGTCGCAGCGACCCGACGCGCCCTCGAGGCGCGCGAGCAAGAACTGGCCGATGCTCGCCGCACCATCGAAGAGCAGTCCGCGCGCCTCCGGGCGGCCGAGCGGGAACTCCAGAGGCTCCGGTCCGAGCTGGGCGCCCTGCGCCTGGGCATCCGTCAGGCCGTGCGGGAACTGCGCCTGGACGGTTCGGAGGAATGACCGCCGGAAGGGCGGGAATCGGGATCAGCGGACGTCGCTGAACACGTAGTCGCTGTCCCGCGCGTCCGCGTGGCAGAAGTAGCAGCCGTCCGGGTCCACGCGGTCGCGCGGGAACTCCTGACCGGTGGACGGGTCGAAGGCCTTGAACGCCCATCCGTCCATCTGGCCCTTTCCCACCTTGAACATCACCGAGACGCGGAACACGTCCCTCGGGACCAGGCGCCCGGCCGGGTCCGCAGCCAGGGAGCGCTCCTCCTTGACGAGGACCGCCCCCACCGGGAACCGGCCTGCCGCGTCGCGGTGCAACGCCGCCTCATTCGCGAACAGGTTGCGGACGACCTTGTCCCCCTCCCGCACGATGGGCTCCGGATTGATCTTCTTCCACGACGCGTATCCGGACGGGTAGTCCGTCTCGCCCGCGGGGGGAGCGGGTTGCCGGACCTCGGCCCTGGAACAGGCGGCACCCCACGCGACCCCGGCGAGTCCCGCCGCGGCCGCGACCCGGAACCACCGTCGGACCATCGGGTTCATGGAGACCCCCACGCTCCTAGCGGGCCTGCGCGGCGATCAGTTTCTTGCGCCGGCGCTGGGCCTCGCGCTGCTTGCGCTTCTCGCGGACCGAGGGCTTCTCGTGGAACCGCCGTTTCTTCAGTTCCTTGTAAAGCCCCTCGTTGGCCATCTTGCGCTTCAGGGCCGACAGGGCGCGGCCGACATCGTTGTCCTGGACCACGACCTCCAGCGGCCGGAACTCGACGTGCTTCGGGTTCAACCGTCCTCACCTCCCTTCGTCCACGAAGGCGCGACCCATATATGGGATCCCGACGCCACTGTCAAGGGTTTTCGACACGCTCGTCGCGCGCGGGGACGGGGTCGCCCTGGTAGAACCGGGAGGCCCGGTACATCGGAAGCCACACCCGGACCAGGGCGCGCAGGACCGCGGCGGCCGGCACCGCGAGGAGGAGCCCGAGGAACCCGAGGAGTTCGGCCCCGGCGAGCAGGGCCACGATCACGAGGAACGGATTCAGCCCGACCCTCTGCCCGACCACGTTCGGAGTGACGAGCGTGGCATCCAGCAAGGGCCCGGTCACGAACAGGGCGAGGACCGCGACCACGGGTCCGGGTCCGCCGTCGTCAA
Organism: Anaeromyxobacter dehalogenans; assembly: GCA_020722625.1. Classification (GTDB taxonomy): domain Bacteria; phylum Myxococcota_A; class UBA9042; order DTJE01; family DTJE01; genus DYKK01. The sequence continues at coordinate 15,326 of DYKK01000025.1, read as the reverse complement.
GCGCCGCCGAGAGCAGGGACAGCACGAGCCCGGTCAGGGTCCCGAGGTAGGGCACGAAGTTCAGGAGGCCCGCCAGCATCCCGATCACGGCCCCGCCCCGGACGCCGATGACCGTGAGGGCGATCGCATAGACGGCCGCCATGAGGATGCAGACAATGACCTGCCCTCGGATGAATCCTGCGAGGGCCTCGTCCGCGGCTCGCGCGGCCGTGATCACGCCGGCCCGATGGCGCGTTGGCAACAGACCCAGGACCCCGTCCAGGATCGCCCGGTACGATCGCAGCAGGTAGAAGGTGAAGACGATCACGACGAGGACGTTGAACACGGCGAGTCCCAGGGTCACGACGCTGTGGAAGACGGTCGCCACGAGCCAGGCCGAAGGCGCGGCCAGAGACTCGAGGTTCTGGCGCAGCGAGTCGGTGATGGCGGTGGCGTCCAGGTGCAACGTGACCCCGAATCGGTCCGCCAGGATGGGGGACAGGTGGTCGTCGAGGACGTCGAGCATCCTCGGGAAGCGCCCGCCCAGTTCGCGCATCTGGGCGTACAGCGTCGGCACGACCAGAAGGACCAGGGCGCCCCCCCCGACCAGGAACAGAAACACGACCAGGGCCGAGGCCAACGTCCTGGGCACGCGCCGCCTGGCAACCAGATCCACGGCGGGCGCCAGGAGATAGGCGAACAGGCCCGAGAACAGGATGGGGATCACGACCACCCGCAGCCGGTACAGGAGGGCGAACACCGCGCCCAGGATCAGGACGAGTCCGCCGTACTTGGCGAGCAGGTACGGGTAGCGCTCGTACCGCTCCCACTGACCCGGCACGCTCACGGAAGACCCCTTCGCCGAAAACCGGAACCTACATTATCACGGGAATCCGGGCCGATGCTAGAATCCGGCTTGCGGATTGCGGATTGAGGATTGAAGTCGCACACCCGCTGCCGTGAGATGGTGGTGAATGAGGACCCTCGTCAAATCCAATAGATTCAATGGGTTGTGAAATCTGACGGCGGATTCTGGCGAGATGAGCCGGACCCGGATCACGGTCGTGGTCTTCCTGCTGGCGGCGATGGGCGGATCGGCGGCCGGGGCGGACCCGCGACTGATCCAGGCCCTGGCCTCGGACCCGAGCCCGAAGGTGCGGGCCCAGGCCGCGCTCGGACTGGCGTCACGGCCGGCAACCCCCGAGGGGAACACGGCCCTCGTCAAGGCCCTCGACGACCCCGCCTCCATCGTGCGCGGCTCCGCGGCCCGGGCGCTCGGTTTGCTCGGCACGGACGAGTCCTTCGCGACCCTGTGCCGCGCGGCCGGGGACCCGGACCGGTTCGTGTCGAAGTGGGCCCGGTGGGCCGCGTTGCGGGTCGCGGCGCGGTCCGGATCCATCGCGTTCACGGTGCGCGACCTCCGGGTGGAGCCCGGGCGCCTCGCCGGTGTCGGGCGCGAGGAAGGGGCGCGGACCCGCATCCTCGCCGACGACATGACTCGGAACCTCCAGGACGGGGTGCTCCAGGTCCTGATCGGGACGGGGCGTTTCGACGTGGATGCCGGAATGGACTTCAGCGACGAGGTCGAGGGGGCGGTCAGGATGGCGGGCGCCGCCGGCCCGGCTCCCGTGCGGATCGCGCTGCGCGGGAGTCTCCTGCGCGTGTCGGGCGATGCCCGCCGGGCCGAGGTCGAGGTCCGGATCGAGGCCGTCGGGCCTTCGGGCCTCGTCCTGTGGGAGGGTCCGGCCCGCGGGGTCGGATCGGCCGAGGACCCGCCCGCCCAGGACGACGACGTGGACGAATACACGATCCCCGAGGAACCCGTGGACGCCCGCGTCCTGGCCTCGGAGGACGCGGGGCGGACGGCGGCCGGGGACCTGGCCCGGGCGCTGAGTCCGGGGTCGGGCGGGAGTCCATGACCCGGCCCGACGCCCCCGCGTCGGGCCACGACAGGAGGTCGCCATGGGCAAGGGTGGACGCCGTTACAAGCGCAGGAAGGTCTGGGTCAACGCGGGGTTCCAGGCCCGGTACACGGCGATGATCGTGGCCGTGGCCGTCGCGATCCTCGCGGTCCTGGGCACCCTCTACGTGCGGACGCTCGAGGAGCAGACCCGGCTGATGGGCACGATCCGGGTCGGTGAAGAGGCGCCGGGAGGCGCCGGGATCCCCGGCGAGGACTTCGACCGCGAACTCCAGGACAAGGCGCGAGAGACCGAAGACCGCCCGCGCGTCCTGGGGCTGTTCGGGGTCGCGGCCCTCCTGGTCGTGGCGCTCGCGTACGTGGGCATCCGCATGACCTTCCGGGCCGCGGGGCCGGTCTTCGCGGTGTCGCGGATGTTGCGGAACATGGCCATGGGACAGTTCGCGGCCATCCGGCCCCTGCGGAAGGGGGACGAGTTCCGGTTCCTGGGCGAGGACGTCGCGGCCCTGCGGGACTCGCTTCGACGAGAGGCCCACGGCGACATCACGCTCCTCGAGCGGGCGGTCGAGACGCTGTCCTCCCTCCCCCCGCCCGAGGGGGCCGCGGACCGGGCCCTCGTCTCGGAACTCGTCGGGGAACTGCGAGAGGCGGCCCGTGGCAAGGAGGAGCGCTTCGGGCGGGGTGCCGGCGGTCCGGCCGCGGGCGGGGGGGACGCCGGATGAGGATGTTCCGGGGATTCGCCCTGCTGCCCGCGGAGTTCCGGCCAACGGCCGTCGCGATGGGCAACTTCGATGGCGTGCACCTGGGGCACCGGGCGCTCCTCGGTCGCCTCGTGGACGAGGCGACCCGCCGGGGCCTCCGGTCCTGCGCGGTCACCTTCTTCCCCCACCCCCTCAAGGTCCTGGCCCCCGAGCGGGCCCCGACCATGATCCAGAGCCTCGAGGACCGGGTGATCGAGATCGAGCGGCTGGGGGTGGACCTCCTGATCGTCGTGCCCTTCACGCTCGAGCTGGCCGCGGTCCCGGCGGACGACTTCCTCGCGGACCACCTGCGGGGACGGCTCGGGTGTCGCGTCCTGATCGCGGGCGGAGACGCCCGCTTCGGCCGGGACCGGACCGGGGACGTCGAGATGCTCCGCCGGGATGCCGCGTCCGGCGCCTTCGACCTCGTGCTCGTCCCGGCCGTGGAGGCGGACGGGGCCCGGGTGTCGTCCTCGAGGATCCGCCGGCTGATCGGGGCCGGGGAGGTCGAGGCCGCGGAACGCCTCATCGGGCGGCCGTTCTCGATCTCGGGCGAGGTGGTCTTTGGGGCCGGGCGCGGCCGGACCCTCGGGTTCCCCACGGCGAACGTGCTCGCGGACGGCGAGACGCGGCCAAGGCCCGGGGTCTATGCCTGCGTGGCCGAGGTCGCCGGGTCGTCCTGGCCCGCGGCCGTGCACCTGGGTCCCATCCCGACCTTCGATTCCCCCAGGCCGGTCCTGGAGGCGCATCTCCTCGGGTTCTCGGGGGACCTGATCGGGACGCGGGTCCGCGTCCGCTTCCTGCGGTACCTCCGGGACATCCGGAAGTTCGACCGTGTCGAGGACCTCGTGGCGCAGATCGCGCAGGACGTGGACGAGACCCGCCGGATCGCCGGCCGATCGGCGGGACCTACACCTGCCCCCGGTGAAGCCCGGCGTTGAGGGCCAGGCCCACCGCGAACAGCGACGAGATCGTGGCGGACCCGCCGTACGACAGGAACGGCATGGTCAGCCCCACGACCGGGAACAGGCCCAGCACCATGCCCGCGTTGAAGACCATCTGCCAGAAGACGATGGCCACGGCCCCGACGCTGACGAGGACCCCGAACCGCTCGCGCGCCCTCACCGCGACCGTCAGGAGCGCGGCGAACAGCACCCCGTACAGCAGGAACAGGAACACGCAGCCTACGAACCCACGTTCCTCCGCGAAGGTGGCCAGGATGAAGTCGGTGTGCATCTCCGGGAGGACCTTGAGGCGAGACTGGACCCCCTGCAATCCCCCCTTGCCCGTGATCCTCCCGCTCCCGACCGCCCACAGGGCCTGCTCGGGTTGCATCCCCTTGTCGAGTTTCTTGCGGCCCTCGGGCTGCGGGGTTTTCATGGCGAGCCACACGCGGACGCGCTCCTTCTGGTAGGGCTGGATCAGGTCGAGCCGCCACGCGATCGGCAGCAGGAGGAGGATCGTCCCGACCAGGATCAGGAACGACCGCAGCCGGACCCCTTCGAAGAACATGACCGAGAACCCCACGGCCATCACGACGAGGGTCGTGCCCAGGTCCGGTTCGACCAGGATCAGGCCGGCCGGCAGCGCAACCAGCCCCATGGGCCGCAACAGCGTCCGCAGGGTGTACCGCTCGGGGCTGCGTTCGGAATGGAAGAAGCGCGCGAGCATCAGGACCAGGGCCGGCTTGATGAATTCGGACGGCTGGAACGCGATGCCCCCGACGGCGATCCACCGGCGGGCGTTGTTCACCTCACGCCCGACCAGGAGCACGGCCAGGAGCAGGATCACGCCGCCCCAGTAGAAGACCGGGGTCAGCCTCTCGAACATCCGCAGGTCCATCAGGGCCACGGTCGCGGCCAGCACGAGTCCGATCACGACCCACAGGACCTGCGTCTGGTGAAACGATTCCGAGGCGTACAGGGCCGCGTTCCGCAGGTTCATCAGGCCCACGACCAACAGGACGAGCAGGGCCACGAGCGCGACGAAGACGGAACCGCCCGCGCGGTGCGTCGAGGCCGAGTGACCGAGCAGACTGTGACTCACGGCGCCTCCGGGACAATGTCGAGGATCGGCTCGCGGTCGAAATCCTCCCACAGGTCCGCAAACTCGTCGGCGTGTTCCGCGTAGTAAGCCTCGATGACCTGCCGGGCCACCGGCGCCGCCACCTGGCCCCCGAACCCCCCGTGCTCGACGAAGGCCACGACGACGACACGCGGGCGGCGAGACGGGGCGTACCCGACGAACCAGGCATGGTCCTCCTTGAGCCAGGTCTGAAGCCGTTCGTCGGCGCCGGGCCGGGTCTCGGGGGCCTGGGCGGTCCCCGTCTTCCCGGCGAAGGGCAGCCCCTCGATCCGCGCGGGATACGCGGTGCCGTCCTCGGTGTTCACGGCGTCGTGCAGGCCGGCCGTCACCAGGCGGACCACCGAAGGTGGGATGTCCAGAAAACGGGTCACCTCGGGGGCGGCGACCGGCTGACTCCCGGTCGCCGGGGCCGCCCGGGCGCGGACCAGGCGAGGTCGCAGCAGGCGGCCCCCGTTGACCAGGGCCGCGTATGCCCGGGCCAGCGCGAGCGGCGTGACGCGCACGTCCCCCTGGCCGACCGAGGCGTTCAGAGCGAACCCGGGCTGGTACGCCGGCCTCCCCTGGCGGCCGTACCAGCGGACGGTCGGGACCACGCCCCGGCGCTCGGGGACCTCGATGCCCGTGAACTCGCCGATCCCGAAGTAGTCCCGTGCGTAGTGGGCCAGGGTGTCCAGTCCGAGGGTGTCGGCGAGCGTGTAGAAGAAGACGTCGCACGAAGCCGCGATGGCCTCGACGATGCCGATCTCGCCGTGCCCGCTGCGCTTGTGGCACCGGAAGAGGTGCCGCTTGTAGTCGAGGACGCCCCGGCACTCGATGCGCGTCCTGGCGTCGGCCCGGCCTTCCATCAGGGCGGCCACCGCCGTGACCATCTTGAACACGGACCCCGGGGGATACGGGGTCACCGCCTTGTTCAGCAGGGGAGACAGGACGGCGTCGGCCCGGGTGGTCGGCGACGAGTCCGCGCGGAGGACCGCGGGCTCCGGGTCGAACGACGGATGGCTGTACAGGGCCAGGACCTCCCCCGTGTCCACGTCCATCACGACCACGGCCCCGGAGCGATGCCGGGACAGGGCGTCGCGCGCCGCCTTCTGGAGCGTGAGGTCCAGGCTCAGTGTGACGTCCTGACCGCGCCGGGGGGCGAAGGACTCGAGTTCGTTGAACGGGGGCGGAAGGCCCTTCGGGTCCAGGCGCTCCCCCCCCGCGCCCCGCACGAAGACGTTCTCGCCCGGAACGCCGCGCAACCCGTCGTCGAGGGCTTTCTCGATGCCGGAACGCCCGATCAGTTCCCCGGGTTTCAGCCGGCCTTCCGAGCGGCGGATGTCCCCGGGTCCGACCTCGTTGACGATGCCGACCGCGTGCGCGGTCAGGTCCCGGGCAGGGTAGTGGCGCACCGCCCGCGTCTGGAGCGAGAACCCGGGCAGTTCGTGGAGACGGGACTGGATCACGGCCCGCTGGTCCTGGAACTCGCGGCCGCACACCGTACAGACGAGCATCCCCCGCGACGAATCAAAGGTCATCCTCTCCTGATCGTGGGGGCACAACGACCCGGTCAGGTTCGGGCGGGCCAGGAGCCACTGGAACCCCTGGGGGCCCGCGCGGGCCTCCTCGATCCGGCGGGCCAGGTCCTCGGCCTGGGACGCGTCGAGGACCGCCAGGTCCCGCAGGAGAGCGACCTCGCCCCGCACGTCCTGGACGTACCGGGGGACCACCATGAGGTCCGAGACCTCGATGTCCGTCGCGAGGGTCTCGCCGTTGCGGTCCCGGATCGTCCCCCTCGAGGCCGGGATGCGCTCCCGGACCACGTGCGACACGCGCGCGAGGGTCTCCAGTCGCTCGCCCTGGACCACCTGGAGCATGAACAGGCGACCGGTCAGGACCAGGAGGACGGCGACCACGAGGATGAGGGACCAGCGGACCTGGGTCCGGTACTCGATCCGGTCGCCGGAAAGGGAGGTCATGTCGTCCGGTCTCGTCCAGAATCGCCTGCCCAGGCCATCGGGCTCCAGCCCGGCGGTCACGACCACGCAAGGACGTGGCGCCTCGTGGATTCTACCGCAGGAGGGTCCCGGCGGGGCGGCGGCCCCGCACGCGTCGATCGGTCCACTGGAACAGGGCGACGAAGACGGGGGCCAGGATGGTCGTGGTCAGCACGTGGGGAAGGGCGTTCACGAACACCGCGGCGTATTGCGTGAAGTCGCGGTCGAAGACGATGGACAGCAGGAACACGAGGAGCGTCTTCGTGACCATGCAGACCAGGACGATGACCATCAGCGGGACCGGCCGCAGGATCTGGAGGCGGTCCGCCAGCCCCCGCCCCACCAGGAACACGACGCCCGCCACCTCCATGTACATCCCGAGGACCCCGCCGGGCGTGAACGAGTCCGCGATCAGCCCGAGAACGACCGACGTCACGAACCCGCCGAAGGCGGGCGACGTCGCCGCCAGGTACAGGACGGCCAGGAGGGCGAGGTCCACCGAGGCGGCGCCCCACCCGAGCGCCTTCACGACGGGTGCCTGCACCACGAACAGGACGAAGACGAGCACCGCCAGGACCAGGTACCTCATGGCCCGCCCACCGACCCCCGCCCGCCGCCTCGGGGGCTCACCGTTGCCCCGCCATCGGCCACGAACACGAACTCCACGATCGCCGGGTTGACCGCGGGGGCGAGGTCGTACTCGACGAACGGCCCGACCTGGCGCCGGTTCGCGGCGTTCGTGACGTAGCCGATCTCGATGCCCCTCGGGAACACGCGGTCGTGTCCGGACGTCACGACGACGGCCCCCTCCTCGAGGGGCGTCTCCGAAATCGAGACCTGGAAGCGTACGCGGTACTCGTCGGTGCGCCCGGTCCCAACGGCCATGCCGAGCACGCCGCGACCCAGGACCTCCCCCGCGACCCGGCTGCGCCCGTCGGTCAAGAGCATCACGTCGGCATAGCCCCCCACCCCTCGGACCACGCGGCCCACGAGGCCCGCGTGCGTCAGGACCGCCATGCCGGGCCGGACCTCCCCGTCGCCTTCCACCTCGACCGAGACGCGGGCCACCCGGTAGTACGGCGTCAGTTCGCGGCCGATCACGCGCCCGGACCACAGCCGGAGGTCCTTTCGCCGCTCGCGGAAGCCCAGGGCCTCGCGCAGCGTCTGGACCTCGACCGCGAGCCTCTTGGCCTGGACGGCCTCTCCGAGGAGCCGCTCGTTCTCGCGGACGAGCCGCTCGTTTTCCTCGTGCACGCCCACCAGGAGCGCGTAGTCCCGGAACAGGCCTCCCCCGAAGTCCACGACCGCGTTCGCCAGGGCCTGGGAGGCCCCGGCCAGCGTGACGGTCAGCCGCTCCGCGAAGGTGACACCCTCCCCGCGCCGACCGTGGAAGTACATGAGGAGCAGAGGAGCGGTCAGGAGCACTCCGACCGCGACCCCGAACCGGTGGCGAACGAGCCAGTCGAGCATTATTACTTCACGAACATTCAATATTGGATAGTGCTGATCCGCAGGAGGCCCATGTCGTCGAGGACCCGCCCCGCGCCCAGGACCACGGCCGAGACCGGGTCCTCGGCGACCATCACGGGGAGGCCGGTCTCCTCGCGGATCAGGACGTCAATGTTCTTGAGCAACGACCCGCCCCCCGCGAGCATGATCCCCTTGTCCACGATGTCGGCGCACAACTCGGGGGGGGTGCCCTCCAGGGCGTGGCGCACGGCGCTCACGATCTGGCTCAGCGGATCGAACAGGGCCTCGCGCACCTCGTCGGAGTTGACCGTCACCGTCTTGGGGATCCCCTTCACGATATCGCGCCCCTTCACCTGCATGGTCAGGACCTCGGGGAGCGGGTAGGCGTTCCCCAGTTCGATCTTGACCTGCTCGGCCGTCCGCTCCCCCACGAGCATCCCGTACTTGCGCTTCAGGTGCTCGCGGATGGCATCGTCCATCTTGTCGCCACCCACCTTGACCGAGCGGCTATAGACCACGCCGGACAGCGAGATGACCGCGACCTCGGTCGTGCCGCCCCCGATGTCCACGATCATGTTGCCGACGGGTTCCGTGATGGGGAGCCCCGCCCCGATCGCGGCCGCCATCGGCTCCTCCATCAGATAGACCTCGCGGGCCCCGGCCGACTCCGCGGACTCGCGGACCGCCCGACGCTCGACCTCGGTGATCCCGTGCGGGACGCAGATCACGATCCGCGGGCGAACCAGGGTCCGGCGGTTGTGGGCGCGCGTGATGAAGTACCGGAGCATCGCCTCCGTGACCTCGAAGTCGGCGATGACGCCGTCCTTCATCGGACGGATGGCCTCGATCGTGCCGGGCGTGCGGCCCAGCATGTCCTTGGCCTCCCGCCCGACGGACAGGACCCGGCGCGTGCCATGGGGGTCCTTGAACACCGCCACCACCGACGGTTCGCACGAGACGATCCCCTTGCCCCGGACATAGAGCAGGGTCGTGGCAGTGCCCAGGTCAATCGCGAGGTCGTTGGAGAACAGGCCGTAGAACCAGTCGAACAGCATCCCGTCCATCCGCCCCGCTGATGCCGGATCGAACGACCCGGCCGGACCGTGTCCCTCGCCCGGTCCGGCCTGTGAGACGGCGGCCGCTGCCTTCCCCCCGTCGTCCCCGCGCGCGTCGCCCCCGGGCGCCCAAATCGGATTTTTCTAGCATGAATTCCCCCGTTTCACAAAGTTGATCCCTTCCCGCAATCCTGGTACCGTCGAACCGCGTTCCAGGCGACGGGTTCCCCGGGGGGTGACGGCATGACTGGAAAGAGACGGGTCAAGGGTGGGCGGCCGGCGGACGGGTGGGCTCGACCGATCGTCATCGGCGCCGTGGTCCTGGCCGGCGTGTCGTGCCTGAAACTGCCCGAACCGGAGGGTCGCAAGACCGGGGCGAAGAAGCCGGCCGTGACCCTCCCCCCGCGGCCCGACCTGACGGTCCAGCGGGTGCCGGAACGCCACCCGGACGGGGCCTTCACCATCGAGGGGTTCCTGCGCCACGCCGGCGAGGTCTACGCCAACGAACCGGAACATCGGACGGCCACGGTGCGGGGATACGTCCGCGAGGTCGTGCGCTGCCCGGAGAGTTCCCGGCTGTGCCCCACGGTCCCACACCTGGTCCTGGTGGACAGTCTGACCACTCCGCGCGGGCGGCTTTTCGTGGTCAGCGACCCACCGGACGCGGTCCTGCAAGGGTTTCCGGCGGACTCCCAGCAGACGCTGCAAGGCGAGGTCGCGCTCTGGTCCCCGGACGGGCGCCTCGTGGACCTGCGGGGGCTCCTGGTCATCCGCGTCCCAGGTGACGAAACAGCCCCTGACCCGTCCGCACAGGCTCCCCGGCCGGAGGGGACAGCACCTCCCAGGGCCCGGGCGGGAGGAGCAACACCACCGTCGAACCCACGTTGAACGCGCCCAGGTCGTCGCCCTTGCGGGCCGGGACGGGCGGGTCGAGACGCACACAACGCGCGACCTCGCGCCCCTGGACGTTCGAGGTCAGGTCCGCGAAGGCGGTCGTCATCCGGCCCACCCCCGTGGCCCCGACCATCGAGACGAGGACCGTTCCGAAGGGCGTGCGCAGGATCGCGTGGATGCGCTCGTTGCGCGGCAGGAGTTCCCCGATCAGGTCCGCGGCGCGCGGGGCGACCGTGTAGAGACGGCCCGGGAGGTGGCGGACCTCGACGACCTCGCCATCGCAGGGGACATGGACCCGGTGGTAGTCGCGGGGGCTCAGGTAGATCGTCGCGTACGGCCCGCCCTCGAACGACGCGCAGAGTCCCTCGTCCCCCAGGAGGCGCGCCACCGGGTAGAACCGCCCCTTGGCCTGGAGCGCGAGCCCCTGCGACACGGTCCCGACGGCCATCACCCGCCCGTCGCTCGGCGAGACCACCACGTCCGGGTCCGGGTCCACGGGGCGGGCCTGCGGGACGAGTCGCCGGGTGAAGAACTCGTTGAAGGTGCGGAAGCCGCCCGGGGGAACCACCGTGTCGCGGAGGTCCACGCGAAACACGCGGCAGTACGAGCGGACCACGCGCTGAAGGACGCGCGGGGGGAGGCGCGCCTCGGACAGGCGGCCCATGGCCCGCGAGGTCCGGTTCCCGGACGCGATCCCGTAGAACAGTCGCAGGAGCCGGTCTGAAACGCGGGGCATGACCTCAGGACTCCCTGGCCGGGGGACGGGAAAGCACGCCGAGCACCTCGTCGCGCCGGAACCCCACCATGTCTCCGTATCGCCGGAGCCTCGCCTCGAACGCGGACGGCGTCACCCGGTCGAAGTGCCGTGGCCCGAATCCCTCCACGCTGAAGGACGCCACGACCGTCCCCACCGCGAGCGCGTCGCACAGGGTCTCGCCATCGAAGCGGCCCACGCGGTCCAGATAGCCGAGGACCCCGCCGGCGAAGGAGTCTCCGGCCCCGGTCGGGTCCACCACCGATTCGATCGGGAAGGCGGGGAACAGGCGGATGTCGGGCCGGGATGGGGCGGTGCGGTCGTCGGTCGCGTCCGGCGATGGAGCCGGGTCCCGCCCCCGCTCCGGCGCCGGGGACGTCGATCGGAACAGCATGGCGCCGTGCTCGCCGCGCTTGACCACCACGGCCCGCGCCCCGAAGTCGTCCAGGAGGCGGCGCGCGGCCCGCATCACGCCGCGCTCCCCGGAGAGCAGCCGGACCTCGTCGTCGTTCAGGAACAGGAGGTCCGTCCGGGGCAGCAGGCGCAGGAGCCGATCGCGGTGCGGGGGCTCCATCCAGCATTCGATCGTGTCGAGGGCCGTGAAGCCCGCGCCGCGGGCCTGGGCCAGGACGAGGCCCTGCAGGTCCGGTGCGATGTTGCCCAGAAACAGGACGTCCGGGGCACGCAGGTCCGGTGGGATCACCGGCCGGAACTCCGCGAAGACCCCGAGTTCCGTGGCGAGCGAATCGCGGCCCTGCAGGTCGTCGTGGTAGCGGCCGTGCCAGCGGAAGGTCGCGCCGGGCCGCCGTTCGAGCCCCGCGAGGTCCACGCCGCGGTGTTCCAGGAAGGCCCGGTCGTCCTCGCGGAAATCGTCCCCGACCACCGCGACGAGCGACGGCCGCGCAAACAGGGAGGCGGCCGCGCAGAACCAGGTGGCGGACCCGCCCAGGACCTCGACGGGTTCGCGCTGCGGGATCTCGATGACGTCGTAAGCGACCGAACCGACGCAGAGCAGCATGATTCAGTCCAGATATTTCGAGACGATAGGTCCCAGGCGCTCGCGGGCGTCCACCGGGATCGCGGCGCGGTCGGTCAGGATCGCCCCGGCCAGGGCCTGCCCGCACGCGCAGGGAGCCGCGGAGTCCAGGTCCTCGATGGCCGCGAGGATCAGGGAGCGCGCCTTCTCGGTATTGGACCGGAGGGTCTCCACGACCGACCCCACGTTCACGTCCTCGTGGCCGTCGTGCCAGCAGTCGTAGTCCGTGGGCAAGGCGATGGTTGCGAAGCACATCTCGGCCTCGCGGGCGAGCCGGGCCTCGGTCGCGTTCGTCATCCCGATCACGTCCACGCCGAAGTCCCGGTACAGGAACGACTCGGCGCGCGTCGAGAACTGGGGTCCCTCGATACACAGATAGGTACCGCCCTGGTGCACGGCCAGGCCGATGCGCCGCGCCGCGAGGCCCAGGAGCGTGCGCAGGGACGGGCACACCGGGTCCGCGATCGAGACGTGCGCGACGATGCCACCGCCGAAGAAGGTCGAGGCGCGACCACGCGTCCGGTCCACGAACTGGTCCACCAGGACCGGGGTCCCGATGGCGATCTCCTCCCTCATGCTGCCCACGGCGCTGACCGAGAAGACGCGGGTCACGCCCAGGGTCTTGAGGGCGTACAGGTTGGCGCGGTAGGGGACCTCGCTCGGCAGGAAGCGATGCCCGCGGCCGTGGCGCGGGAGGAACACGACCTCGCGGCCCGCACGCCGGCCGATGCTCAGGCGGTCCGAGGGCGGGCCGAACGGGGTCTCGACCTCGACCTCCCGCACGTCCTCGAACCCGTCCATCAGGTAGAGGCCCGTGCCCCCGATCACGGCCACGCGGTCCGGCATCGCCCCCCTCCTATCCCGCGCCGCGCCGGCCCGAGCCGGCCACGACGTGGACGTCCCCGACCACACCGCGCCGGCGCAAGGCATCCTCGTCCGGCGCGAACGCCAGGTGCCACCCGGCCGCGTCCTCGACCGCGTATGCGCATTGCCCGGAGAACCGCAGGAAATCGAAGTTCTGCCCGCGGCTCCATTCGAGGAGGTCCACGAGCCGATCGAAACGCCGGCGTTCGAATCGCCCGCAGTTGGGGCAGAACTCGATCCCGTCCTCGCCGTCCAGCGTGTAGTAGGACGCCGAACAGTGAAAGCAGGTCATGTCCAGGAGGCCCTCGACCTCCCGCCCTGCGGCGTCGAGGTAGCGGCCGGCTTCGTACCGGATCTCGAAGGCGTGCGACCGGCCGATGCACACGAGTTCGAGCCCCCTCATGTAGGCCATGGCCGTCGCCTCCTGCGCGCCCGGGTCGAGGACGGTCCCGGGTCAGTCGTCGGATTCCTCCTCCTCCTCCGGCGGGACCTCATCGGTCTCGACGACCTCCTCGGTCTCCACGTCGGGTTCCGGCGTCTCATCCTCGACGTCCACGTCCAGGGCCGCCTCGTCCGCCGGGGTGGACGGATGGCTCACGTCCACTCCGCACCGCGGACAGATCGGAGGGTTCCTGAGCATGTCGTAGAACTTGCAGCCGCACGCATGGCAGGTGTGTCGCTCGCCGAATCGCGCCTTGTCCACCATGAAACACCTCAACCGGGGCCGACAACGCGGTCCGAGTGGACCGGAACGCGCCTAGTATCGTTTCGGAAAACGGTTGTCAAGGGAAAGTTGGCGCACGCTCGCGTCTGGTCTGGATTCTCGGGAAGCAGTCTCGGAAACGCAACGACCCCGAGGGGTCGGGTCGCCCCTTGACCTCCGGCGAGCGGTGATTATTGATTCGCCGCCAACGGCCCGGCGGGTCCAGCCGCTCGGGCCCGGATCCACGGTTGGAACGGACTCGATGGAGGAAGAAGATGGCAGCGAAGGAACTCAGTTTCTCGGCCGAGGCCCGCCAGAAGATCCTGCGCGGCGTGGACATCCTGGCCGACGCGGTCACGATCACCCTGGGGCCGAAGGGGCGCAACGTGATCCTCGAGAAGTCCTGGGGCAGCCCGGTGGTGACAAAGGACGGGGTCACGGTGGCGAAGGAGATCGAACTCGAGGACAAGTTCGAAAACATGGGCGCCCAGATGGTGCGGGAGGTCGCGTCGCGGACCTCGGACAAGGCGGGCGACGGGACCACCACGGCCACGGTCCTGGCGCGGGCGATCTATCAGGAGGGGCTGAAACTGGTGACCGCCGGGATCAACCCGATGCACCTGAAGCGCGGGATTGACGCCGCGGTCGAGCGCGTGGTGGAAGAACTCAAGACCCAGGCGATCCCGACCCGCGGGCGCAAGGAGATCGCCCAGGTCGGGACCATCTCGGCCAACCATGACACCGAGATCGGCGACAAGATCGCGGACGCGATGGAGAAGGTCGGCAAGGAGGGCGTCATCACGGTCGAGGAGGCCAAGGGGACCGAGACCACGCTGGAACTCGTCGAGGGGATGCAGTTCGACCGCGGATACGTCTCGCCGTACTTCATCACGAACCCCGACAAGATGGTCTCGGAACTCGAAGACCCGGCCATCCTGATTCACGAGAAGAAGGTCAGCGCCCTGCACGACTTCCTGCCCCTGCTCGAGCGCGTGGCGCGGGAGGGCCGGCCGCTCGTGGTCATCGCCGAGGACGTGGAGGGCGAGGCCCTGGCGGCCCTGGTCGTCAACAAGATGAAAGGGGTCCTGAAGGTCCTGGCCGTCAAGGCCCCGGGCTTCGGGGACCGGCGCAAGGCCATGCTCGAGGACATCGCGATCCTGACCGGTGGTCGCGTGATCAGCGAGGAACTCGGCGTGAAGCTCGAGAACGTGACGCTGTCGGACCTCGGCCGGTGCGAGCGCGTGATCGCGGACAAGGACAACACGACCATCGTGGGCGGCAAGGGCGACTCCGAGAAGATCCAGGCCCGCATCAAGCAGATCAAGGTCCAGATCGAGGAGACGACGAGCGACTGGGACCGCGAGAAACTCCAGGAGCGGCTGGCGAAACTCGCGGGCGGGGTCGCAGTGATCAAGGTCGGGGCCCAGTCCGAAACCGAGATGAAGGAGAAGAAGGCGCGGGTCGAGGACGCCCTGCACGCGACGCGAGCCGCGGTCGAGGAGGGCGTGGTCCCGGGCGGAGGCGTGGCCCTGATCCGGTGCCTGTCCGCGCTGGACGGCCTGAAGTTCGACGACGAGCGCCGCTACGGCGTGGACATCGTGCGTCACGCGCTGTCGCGGCCCCTGTACTGGATTGCCCAGAACGCGGGCGAGCGCGGCGACGTCGTGGTCGAGAAGGTGGCGACCGGCAAGGGGGCGTACGGCTTCAACGCCCAGACCGGTGTGTACGAGGACATGGTCGAGGCCGGAATCCTGGACCCGACCAAGGTCACGCGCCTGGCGCTCCAGAACGCCGCGAGCATCGCGTCGCTCCTCGTGACGACCGAGGCGGCCATCGCCGAGGCCCCCAA
>DYKK01000378.1:1577-2862 GCA_020722625.1 Anaeromyxobacter dehalogenans | reverse complement strand
CCCGGCCCGCCCGCGCCGCCTCGCGCCACCACGGCCGGGCCGGCAGGGGGGCCTGGCCCGGTTCCAGGACCCCGTGAAACCGAAGCGCCACCCGGGCCAGCCACCCGCCGAACCCCGCCAGCGCTCGGCACTCCTCGCGGACCCGCGTCGCGAGGTGCGCGACGTCCGCC
This sequence comes from Anaeromyxobacter dehalogenans, assembly GCA_020722625.1. GTDB lineage: Bacteria > Myxococcota_A > UBA9042 > DTJE01 > DTJE01 > DYKK01. The sequence continues at coordinate 2,692 of DYKK01000378.1, read as the reverse complement.
GCGGGCAGGACCGCGATGGTCGGGCGGGCGACCCAGAAGGGTCGCAGGGGGTCCGGGGACGGCCCCTCGGGGCTCGCGACCAGCGCGACCTGTCCGCCCGACACGAGCCCGGCATACAGGCCCGCGACCCGGCCGAAGGGCGTGGTCGCGTGGGCCGGTGCGAGCCAGACGTCCTCCTCGGTCGCCCCGAGCGCGGACGCGAGCGAGGCCGCGGTCTCGGTCAGGGTCCGGTGCAGGAAGTCCACCAGGCGATGCGGCGTGCCGCCCTCCCCGGCCGGGATCGAGACCGCGTTCCCCTCGGGGCCGGTGGACTCGAGCCGGGCCTCGACCGCGGCGTCCAGGGTGGGCTGGGTCGCCTGGCCCGGGCGGACCTCCGGGATCGGGAACGCCCGGCAGGGGCCGGGCAGGCGCGCGCGGAAACGCTCGACGCGCCCTCGCTGGTCCTCGTCCGCGAACACGGCCCACGGCACGGCCTGGGTCAGGATGGCCTCGACCCCCGCGTCGTCCGTCGCGGGGTCGATCGGGCAGGCCACGCCCCGGGCCGCCATCACCCCGACCTCGGCCGCGACGGACCCGGGCGAGAGCGGGGCCGCGATCACGACGGTCCCCTCGTCGGGCAGACCCTCGCGCACGAGGTCGGCCGCGACGCGGGCCGCCTCGTTCCACAGGTCGCACCAGGAGAACTCGACGCACTGCCCCCCCGCGTGCACGGTCAGCGCGGTCTTGGGGCCGTAGCGCCTCGACCAGGAACGCACCCGTCGCGGCAGGCTCGTCGCGCTCATCGGGGCGATGGTATCACGCGATCCGCTCGGCGAGAGGGTCGTGGGACCGGACGAGGGCGCGTCGGCCGACCGGCGCGGGTCGGATGGGCGGACCCGTTGCGTCTGCGCCGGGATCCGGGGTCCGGGATCCGGGGTCCGGCATCCGGGTTCCGGAATCCGGGGTCGCGGTGGACGTGGATCCGCCGCAACGCACCGTCCCCCGCGTCCAACGTGGCCCTGCCACTGTCACTGCCCCTGTCACTGTTTCTGTCCACTGCCACTGCCTCCGGCATCCGGGGTCCGGCATCCGGGTTCCGGAATCCGGGGTCGCGGTGGACGTGGATCCGCCGCAAC
>DYKK01000378.1:0-1477 GCA_020722625.1 Anaeromyxobacter dehalogenans | reverse complement strand
GGGGCATCCGGAAGGACCGCTCATGGTCCTGGCCCGAGACACCACCCCGTCTTGCGCCGGGAAGGTCGAAAGGCGTCTGGCGGAGGCTCTGCGGGATGGGACCTTGTCCGAGGCCGAGATCAACGATGCCCTGTCAGTCCCGGGCGGTGAAAGTTCGTCTTGAATCGGCCTTTTACGGTACCATCCGCTTCGTAGGATGCGGCGATGACGACGTACTACACGGTACAGAGGTCTCCGTTCAAACGACTGGTGCTGCCGGTCGCCTTGATCCTTTCTATCCTGGTCCTGGGATCGGCCGGCTACTATGTCCTGACCGACGGCGCTTATTCGATGGGCGAGTGTGCCTTCATGACCGCGATCACGGTCTCGACCGTTGGGTTCGACGAGGCAATCCCGATCCACCAGGACCCGACCCTGCGGGCCTATACGGTCCTCCTGATCTTGACGGGCGCCGGGTCGATCCTGTACCTGCTGTCGAACGTCACCGCTTTCCTGGTCGAAGGGGAATTCAACGAGTACATTCGGAGGCTGAGGATGGACAAGGACATCGAGAAACTGCACGACCATTACGTGGTGTGTGGGGTGGGCCGCAACGGCCGGAACGCCGCCCTCCAGTTTGTCGCCGGGGGGTTTCCGCTCGTCCTGATGGACCAGTCCGAAGAGACGCTCAAGGAATTCATGGCCACGCACAGACTGTCGGTTCCATTCGTGGCCGGCGACGCAAAGGACGAACGTGCGCTGGTGAAGACCGGGATCGAAAAGGCGAAGGGACTGATAGCGGCCCTGCCCGAGGACGCCGACAACATCTACCTGATATTGTCCGGCCGGCAGATGAATCCCCGAATCCGCATCGTGGCCAAGATCAGCGAGGAGAGATCGCGCCAGAAGTTCCTCCAGGTGGGGGCCGACGCGGTCGTGTCCCCCACGGAGATCGGGGGCATCCGGATGTACAACGAGATGATGCGTCCAGGCGTCACCAGTTTCCTCGACGACCTCATGCACGAGACCGGGGAGAAACTGGTCATGGAGGAGGTCGTCATTCCCGAGGGGTCGGCGCTTCACGGCAGGCGCCTGGCGGAATCGGGCATCCGGCAGAGAACCAACCTCCTGGTGGTCGGTGTCCGGGGAATGGACCGCGGCCGGTTTGTCTACAATCCCGGTCCGGACTTCGAGCTAGGCGAGGGCATGACGCTCATCGTCCTGGGACCCAGGGATTCCATCGCCGAGCTGCGCAGGATGGCGGGGGCCGGGGCGTGAACGGCGACTGCTTCCACTTCTTCGCGGCGGGCATGGCCCCGTCTTGGGGGCGATCCCCGGCCGGTCGTCCAGCACCGTGTCCGGCGTCCTCCGGCCACGAAGTCGTACATGCCCCCTGTCACGTCCAGGAAGGTGTGTTTCAGGCCCAGGGACTTGACGATCCTCTCGGGGTCTTCGGGTCCGCGATGAAGTCCAGCATGAGCTGCATGTCCGTCAGGTA
>DYKK01000377.1 GCA_020722625.1 Anaeromyxobacter dehalogenans | reverse complement strand
ACAGTGTCAGTGACAGTGTCAGGACCCCGTTGGACGCGGGGATGGGGCGTTGCGGCGGGGCCACGTGCACCGCGACACCGGACCCCGGACGCCGGATGCCGGATCCCGGATCCCGGATCCCACATTTCCCCAGCAATTTCCTCCCCCGTTCATTTTCGGCGATGCGAGGGTCTGTTTGACAACCCGCGGCCTCGGTTCCACAATCGCGCCGGTTTTCAGGCGGCCGGCGCCCCATGCACGAGAGCCAGAGGACCGCGGCGATCATCATGGTGGGCTTCGTCCTGGCCCTCATGGGGTATGTCGCGGTCTCCGTCGCCCTGTTCCGCGTGCGCCACCGGCACCTTCAGGTCCCCAAGGACCCGTCGCCCCGGGACCATTCCTTCCTGTTGCACTACCTGTTCCGCCAGTGGTGGTATCACTGGGCCCGCCCCCTCGTCGCCTTCCTGGTCCGGCACCACTGGCACCCGGACGCGCTGACGTATCTGTCCCTGGTGTTTGCGGCCGTGTCCGCGGTCCTGTTCGCGGGCGCACAGACGGCCTACGCGGGATTCGTCCTGCTGTTGTCCGGGGCGTGCGACTCCCTGGACGGTCGTCTGGCCCGCGAGACGCAACGGGCCAGTGCCCGCGGGGCCTTCCTCGACTCCACCCTGGACCGGGCCGGGGAGATCCTCGTCTTCATCGGGCTGTGCGGGTACCTGCGCGACGGTCCGTTCCTGTACGCGGCCCTCCTGGGCCTCGGCGGGTCGGTCCTGGTCAGTTACGCGCGAGCGAGGGGCCACTCGCTCGGGGTGGACTTCAACCGCGGGTTCATGCAGCGGCCCGAGCGGATTGTCTATCTGGCCGCCGGGGCGGTCCTGGACCCCTTGATCCGCTGGCAGATCGACCTGGGTCCCCTCGCGGACCAGGGCGGCTTCCTGGCGCTGGTCGTCGCGTTCGTGGCGCTGTTGTCCGTGTTGACCGCCGGCTACCGGGTCGTGGCCATCGCCCGGCGACTCGACGGGGAACCGCCACGGTCCCCGTGAACACTCACCGGCAATCCTTGGGCAGGGCCTTGAGGCGCTTGTGGGCCTCCTGGGCCTCGGGCGACTTCCGGGCGAAGTCCATCAGGTAGCGCAGCACGTCGCGGGCCTTGGCGCACTCGCCCCGCTTCAACAGACACTCGGCGATCCGCAAAAGGGCGGCCCCGACCGGCGCGCCCTTGACGGTCCGGTAGCGGTCGTGGACCCGCTGGTACTCGCGGATGGCCTGGGGCAGCATCCCGTCGCGAAGGTACGTCTCGCCCATCCCGTACTGGGCCTCGGGGGCCCGGGCGTGGTCCGGGTTGTGGTCCAGGAGGCGCTGGAACAGCCCCCGCGCGGTCCGCGTGTCCCCCCGATCCAGGGCCGCCTTCCCCGCCTTGAACCACGAGTCGGGGTCGTTGCCGACCCCGGGCGGCAGGCGCACCACCACCATCCCGAGTTTCTCCTCCAGGGTCTTCTTGACCAGTTCCATGTCCTCCTGGAGCCGGGACAGGCGGTAGTTCATCTCCTCGTCCGTGCCCCGCAGGCGGGCGACCTCCCCCTTGACGCCCTCCACGTCCGCGCCCTGGTTGGCGGTGGCCGCGCGCAGGGCCTCGGTCGCCTCCTGGAGGTCCTGGTGCAGCCGCTGCATCCGCTCCTGGTCGCGGCGCTGCTCCTCCTCGAGTTCCGCGTTGCGCTTCTCGAGAGCCGCCACGCGGTCCTCGACCTCGCGGAATCGGGGGACGGTCACGCACGCCGCGAACCCCAGGCAGACGATCGGGAGGAAACGGGAGGAAACGGGCATGAGGTTCAAGCGATCCGACCCCGGGTCAACGGAACTTCAGGTCCGCCCGGCGGTCGTTCTGCCAGCAGCCCTCGTCCGAGCAGTTCTGGTTCGCCTTCTCCTCGCCGAACGAGGTGGTGCCCATGGAACCGCCGAACCCCAGGTTCTGCAAGAACTTCTTGACCGCCTCGGCGCGGCGCGTCCCCAGGGCGAGGTTGTACTCGTCCGAGCCGCGGGCGTCGCAGTTGCCCTCGATCCCGATGCCCTGGCCGCGCTGCTTCAGGCAGTTGTAGTCGCGGTTCAGTGTGTCGCGGGCGTCCGCGCGGATCGCGTACTCGTCGAAGTCGAAATACACCGGGTCCAGGCTGCACTGGACCGCCACGCAGACCCCGTTCTCGCACACCTGGCCGGGCGGGCAGGGCCGGCTCGCGTCGCACTCGCTCTTCGGCACGCAGGACCCCTGGACGCACTTCATGTTCTCGCCGCAATCGCCGTCGGAGGCGCACTGGGCGCAGGTCCCGGCCTCACGACCCGGCAGTTTCCAGCACTTGCCCTGCTTGCACTCGAGGTCGGACGTGCAGCAGTCCCCCGGGTTGCCCTGAGGCTTGATGCAGGTGTACTCGGGGCCGCAATAGACGCACGGCCCCTTCGCCGCGCAGTGGTCCGTGCGGGCGCATTCCCGGCACAGGCCCATCACGCAGTACTCGTTGTGTTCCTTGCAGTGTTCGTCCTTCTCGCAGTTGGGATACTTCGGACCGCACCCGGCGATGACCAGGAGGCCCATGCCCCCCAGCGCCGATGCCAGCAACCTGCCGAACTTCATGAGACACCTCCTTGGAAGACCGCCCACGCGGAACCCTCAAACCGCAATGAACGGCGTCCTTATAGAAGGCTCTCGGGGCGATGTCAAGGAAAATTGGACTCCAAATCCGCCATCAATCTTCGCAATCCTTCGAATAGACATGAAATTTGCTTCGTTTTGTTTCACCACCCTGGGGCCGCGACTGGGGCCCCATCTCCCAGCGCGAAGCGCTCCAGGAGGCTGTGCCGGTGGCACAGCCGATAGCGGGGCCCCGTCTTCCCGCGCAGGGA
>DYKK01000024.1 GCA_020722625.1 Anaeromyxobacter dehalogenans | reverse complement strand
CCGGCGTCCGGGTTCCGGGGTCCGGCACCCCGGTCGCGGCCCCATGGTGGTGAAATGAAACGAAGCAAATTTCATGTTTGTTCAAAGACTTGCGAAAATTGACGGCCGATCCGGGCCGCTCCCCCATGCTTGACTTTTGCGCGACGCTGGGTAGACTGACACGTCGTTCTAGTCTTGGACCTTGATGGTCCGAATTTGGAGGGCGTTGAACGATGCGCATCGGGATGGATTGCGGGAGCCTCACCGTCAAGGGGGCGCTCCTGGACGAGTCGGGACAGGTGGTCGCGGCCGAGCACCGGGTCCACGAGGGAGAGGTGCTCGCGACGGTCAAGAAGGTCCTGTTTTCGCTGGTGGACGGCCATGACCGGTCGCGGTTGGGCCTGGCGCTCACCGGGCGGCACGCGACCACGGTCGCGGCCCTCCTGGGGGTGGAGCTTGCCGACCCCGTGGCCTCGGAGGTCGCGGGGGCACGGGCCCTGTTCGGTCCCGTGGACCACGTGTTTCACCTGGGCGGCGGGGCCCTGATGCTCCTGTCGCTCGACGCGGATGGAAACCTCCTGGACCTGCACACGAACTCCGCCTGCGCCGCGGGGACCGGCTCCTTCTTGGACGAGCAGGCCGTGCGGATGGGCCTGACCCACGAGGAGGCCAACGCCATCGAGCCCGTGGCCTCACCCCCGGCCGTGGCGACCCGGTGCGCGGTCTTCGCGAAGACCGACCTCATCCACCGCCAGCAGGAGGGGTACAGCCGCGAGCAGCTGTGGTGCGGGCTGTGCCAAGGGATGTCACGCACCGCGGTCCAGACCCTCCTGAAGGGACGCGAGGTCTCGGGCCGCATCGCCCTGACCGGGGGCGTGGCCTCGAACCGGGGGATGGTCCACTACCTGCGCCAGGCCCTGGGTCGGGACGACCTCCTGGTCTCGCCCCACTCCGCGGTGTGCGCCGCCGTCGGGGCGGCCCTGGACGGTCCCTGGGTCCCGGTGGCGAAGGCTCTGGAACTATTGACCGATCTCAACGCCGCCGGCCTTGGGGCGTCCGCCTCATCGAGGGCCAGGAGGCCCTCCCTCGAGATCCGGCGCTCGACCTTTCCGGACTTCTCCGTCTTGACCGAGTACTCGGACGACCTCGGCAACGAGGTGCGCCTGCACGTCCCCCTCGACGCGGACTTCCCGACCGCGCTCCTGCTGGGCGTGGATATCGGTTCCACCTCGACCAAGGCCGCGCTGTGCGACGAGGAGGGCCGGGTGGTCGTGGACGTCTATCGCCGCACCGAGGGCGACCCGGTCGGGGCCGGCCGCAAACTCCTGCGCGCCCTCCAGGGGGTCGAGGACCGGCTGGGCCGCCCCCTGGACGTCCGCGCGGTGGGCACCACCGGAAGCGGGCGCCGGATCGTGGGGGCCATTCTCGGCGCGGACCTCGTGGTCAACGAGATCTCGGCCCACGTGCGCGGGGCCGTGTCCGTGGACCCGGGCGTGACCACGATCTTCGAGATCGGCGGCCAGGACTCGAAATACATGCGCGTCCACCAGGGCCGGATCGTGGACGCAAACATGAACTACGTGTGCGCGGCCGGGACCGGGACCTTCGTGGAGGAACTCGGGCGGAAACTCGGGTTCTCGGTCACCGAGATCGGCGACCAGGCCCTGGGCGCGACCCCCCCCCACACGAGCGACCGCTGCACGGTGTTCATGGAGCAGGACGCGTTCCAGCTGGAGCGCGAGGGCGCCGAGCGGCGCGAGGTCATGGCCGCCATCCTTTATTCCGTGATCGAAAATTACAAGACGAAGGTGGTCGGGAACCGCCCGGTGGACCGGGAGCGCGTGATGTTCCAGGGCGCGACGGCCCGCAACAAGGGGCTGGTCGCGGCGGTCGAGAACGTCTTCGGCGTCGAGGTGGTGGTCTCGCCGTACTGCCACGTGATGGGGTCCATCGGGGCGGCCCTGCTTGCGCGCGAGCACCTTGAGGCCGAGGGGCGGGGGACCGCGTTCCGGGGACTCGGGCTCGCGGACCGCGAGGTGCGGGTCTCCCTGTCGCATTGCGACCTGTGCTCGAACCACTGCGTGATCACGACCGCGCACATCGCGGGGGTCGAGGAGGAGCCCTCCTTCGGCTACCTGTGCGGGCGCGAGCCGGGCGACCAGAAGATGCGCAAGAACGTCGAGTACGCCCCGTTCCGCGCCCACAAGGCCGCCCTGGCCCTCAAGGCCCGCGGCCCGGATTCCGGGGAGGGGCGACCGAGGATCGGGATCCCGGCGGCTCTCGCCGCCTACGGCTACGCCCCGCTGTTCCGAACGCTGATCGAGGGGCTCGGGGCGGAACCCGTGTTCTCGCCGGAGACGGACCGCGACATCGCGAGGCTCGGGGCCGCGAAGGTCGGGTCGGACTTCTGCTTCCCGGTCAAGGTTCTATACGGGCACGTGGCCACGCTGCTGGACCGCGACGACCTCGACGGGGTCTTCGTCCCGCACATGGTCGAGGAGGTGCGCAACCGCCACACGACGAGGCGTCGCTTCTGTCCGTACCTGAACTCGTCCCCGGCCCTGGTGCGGCCCCTGGCGGACGACCGCCCCCTCGGACCGCGCCTGGTGGACCCGATCGTGGACTTCAACTACCCCGACCTCCGCATGGCCCGCGAACTGATCAAGGGCTTCGCCGGGGTCCTGGACGTGAGCGAGGAGCAGGCGGCCGCGGCCTGGCGCGAGGCGGTGGAGGCCCAGCGCCGCCACGAGCGCGCCCTGGTCGAGAAGGGGGAGAAGGTCCTGGCGGCGCTGCGGCGCGAGGGCCGCAAGGGGATCGTGATCATCGGCCGGCCCTACAACACCCTGGACCCGATCGTCAGCCTCCACCTCCCCCTGCGCGTCAGCGAGTTCGGCTTCACCGTGATCCCGATGGAGCAACTCCCCTTCCGTCCGGACCTCCTGGACCCGGGGTTCCACAACATGTACTGGTCCTACGGCCAGAAGATCCTGTCCGCGGTGAAGCAGGTTGCGCGCGACCCGGACCTGTTCGCGATCTACCTGACGAGTTTCAACTGCGGCCCGGACTCCTTCATCCTGACCATGGCCGAGGAGGCGATGGGCGACAAGCCCTTCCTGGTCCTGGAACTGGACGAGCACGGGGCCGACGGCGGGTACGTCACGCGCGTCGAGGCCTTCCTGGACGTGATCCGCCAGGCCGGGACCTCGGTCTCGACGGCGCCGGTCATCCGGTCCGGCTCCCGGCCGCCGGAGGCGTTCCGCGGCCGCCGCCTGTGGATCCCGCGGATGCACCCGGTCAGCACGCGGCTGTTCGCCGCGGTCCTGCGGGGGCACGGCCTTGACGCCGCAAGCGTCCCGGAGAGCGACGCCGAGACCCATTCCCTGGGCAAGGCGGCCACGCGCGGCTCCGAGTGCACGCCGATGGCCCTGACGCTCGGGGCCTTCCTGAAGGCGGTGCGCGACTCGGGGCTCCCCCCGGAACGGCACGCCCTCTTCATGCCGACCGCCACCGGCCCGTGTCGCTTCGGGTCCTACGCCCTGGCCCAGGCCATGGCCCTGCGGCGCCTGGGGCTCGGGGACGTCCCGATCTTCTCGCCCTCGTCCGAAAACGCCTACCTCGGGATCCCCGGCGCGGCCCGCCGCAAACTCTGGGACGCCATCCTGTGCGGGGACTACCTGTTCAAGGCGGCGACGCGCGCGAGGCCCTACGAGGTCGAGGCGGGCGCCGTGGACCGGGCCGTGGAGCGGTGGGTGCGCACGCTGGAGGCGACCTTCGAGGCCCGCGAGGACCCGAAACCGGTTCTGGAGAACGCGGTGCGCGCAATCCTGGCCGTGCCCCGGCGCGATTCCGCAAAGCCGCTCGCCGGCGTGGTGGGCGAGATCTACGTGCGCTGCGACCCCTTCGCGAACGCCTTCGTGATCCGCGCCGTGGAGGAGGCCGGCGGCGAGGCGTGGCTCGCCCCCCTGTCGGAATGGATCCTCTACACGGTGTGGGCCGAGCGCGAGCACGGGCGCATGCGCGGGGACTCCCTGTGGAACCGCGTCGTCGGGGAGTTCGGCAACCTCTTCATCGAGCGCAAGGAGCACGAGTACCACGACCTGATGCACCCCCTGCTCCCGGACCGCCTGGAGCCCCCGTTCCAGCAGGTCATCGAGGCGGGGCTTCAGTACATCCCCGGCGAGTTCGAGGGCGAGTCGGTCCTGACCGTGGGCCGGACCATCCGGTTCTTCGAGGAGGGGGCGGACCTCGTGGTGAACGCCTCGCCCTTCGGGTGCATGCACGGCCACATCTCGGGCGCGGTCTTCGAGCGCATCGTGGCCCAGTACGGCCGTCCCGTGGTCACGTCCTTCTATGACGGGGCCTCGGGCAACGCCGAGATCGGCTCGTTCATCCGGGCCGCGCGGAGGCGGCGGGAGGCCGAGTCCCGATCGGACCAGGTCTTCCATCGCGGCTGACCATGACGTCGTCTACGGGGGTCAGGCCGAGGAGGCGGGGCCTCCGCGCATAGACCCTCCCGTTGCCGACTTTCAGGAAGCGTTCCAGGAATCCCCCGGGGGTGCAGGACCGTCCCGGGTGTCCGGGAAACCATTCGCAGGTCTTGCCGTAGGATCGGATAACCTTTGGAGATGCTCGCGCAGCGGGGGATCAAGAGCACGGACAGCCCCGGACCCGGACCGGGCGCCGCTCGGGACCCGACCCGGCGCCGCGTGGCGACGTGGGCCGCGATCCTGGCGGTCGTGGCCGGGGTCCTGGCCTTCGCGCCGGGGACGGACGTCCTGTCGTTCTACTTCTGCCTCGTCGTGGCCCCGGTCCTGGGGATGGCCTGCGGCGGGGTCGCGGTGACCGCCGTGTCGGCGGGCCGGGCGTCGGGCTTGACCCTCCCGCAGGCATGGGGCCGGGCCTTGCGGGCGTGCGGGCTGCTCGCGGTCCTTCCGCTCGCCGTGATCGGGCTGAACGGCCTGCGCGTCCCGCCCTGCGACACCGGGTACGGGCTCCTGTTCTACGCGATGGGTCCGGCGGCGTCGGGCCTGTTCGGGTGCGTCGCGGGGGCGTCGGCCGCGTCCCTGGTCCCAGGGCGCCGACTCGCGCACGGGCTGTTCCTGGCCTTCTTCATCGCTACCTTTGTTTTCAATTTATTGGACCTCTATCGGCAGCCGGCCGTGTTCTTCTACAACCCGTTCCTCGGGCTGTATCCGGGGGCGATCTACGACGAGCGGATCGAGGTCGGGGCGGCCTACGCGGGGTTCCGGGCGTTCTGCGTCGCCCTCGCGGGGGCGCTCGCCGCGCTCGCGTGGACCCTGCGCGGGCGGGACTTCTCGTTCCGGGTGTCGCGATCCCCCTGGCCCTACCTCGCGCTCGGGACCTGCGCGGGCGCGGCCTCGGCCCTGGGGGGGCTCGCGGGGGACCTCGGGTTCCGGGTGACCCGCTCGGACGTGGAGCGGGTCCTGTCGGTCGAAGTCTCGGACCCTGATTGCGTGGTGCGCCACGACCCGGGCCTCGACCCGGACCTGGCGCGCCGGCTCCTCGCGGACTGCGGATTCCGGCACCGGCAGATGGCGGCCTTCTTCGGCCTGCAGCCAGGAGACCCGATCCGGCTGGTCGTCTATCGAGACGAGGACCAGAAGGCCCGCCTCATGGGGGCCCGCCACACCGAGATCAGCAAGCCCTGGCTCGGGGAGGTCCACATGGCGGCCTTCCTGCCCGGTGACCCCGTGCTCGGCCACGAGGTCGCACACGTGGTGGCGGGGCGCCTTGCGCAGACCTTCCTGGCCGTGCCCCTGCGATGGGGCGTGGTGCCGGACCTGCCCGTGGTCGAGGGCCTGGCCGTGGCCGCAGCCTTCGCCTCGGAGGGGCCGTCCCCGCACGAGTGGTCCCTGGCCATGCTCCGCGCGGGCCTGCCCGCGGACCCGACCGCCCTGTGGCGCGCGGGCGCCTTCCTGCTGGCCCAGGCTCCGCGGGCCTACACCCTCGCCGGTTCCTTCCTGCGGTTCGTCGCGGACCGGTTCGGGCCCGGGGCGGTCCGGGACCTGGCCGCGGGGCGGTCCCTCGAGGAGGCCACGGGCAGCCGGAGCCAGGACCTCGTCGCCGAGTGGAGGACTCATCTCGAAGACGTGGCGGGACCCACGGTGGACGAGGACCTGGTCCGCAGGGCCTCGGGACGCTTCGAGGGTCCCGGGGTCCTGGGGCGGCGCTGTCCCGTGGACATCGCGCGCCGCGTCGCCGCGGCCGATCGGGCCGAGCGGACCGGGGACCCCGCGTGCGCCGCGCGGGAGGTCGAGGCGGCCCTGGCCCTGGACCCGGGGAACCGGGTCCTCGCGCGGGAGAGGCTCGTGCTCCGGGCGTGGGCCGGGGACGAGGACGGAGCACGGGTCGCGCTGGCGGAACTGGACCCGGAAGGCGGGGGAGGGAACCGCGTCCGGGACCTCGTGGCCATGGCGGATGCGCTCGCGCTGCCGGCCCTGCGGCGCGGCGAGGTCCCGGAACCCGGTGTGCGGGCCGCGCTGGAACGCGCCTCGGCCCTGTCGGGCCCCGGGCCGGAAGGTCGGGCGGTCGCGGTCCGGGTCGCGGCCCTGGACCTCCCGCCCGACGCGGCGCTCGCGGTCTTCGGCATCCTGGCCGGCCGCGAGGACCACCCCGCCTGGACCCTGATGGAGGCCCTCGCGCGCGCCCCGGACGCGGGGATCGTCTTCTACCTGCTCGGGCGTGCCCTGGTGGGGGAAGGGGAGTACGCGGCGGCGGTGAGGCACCTGCGCGTGGCCCTGGCGTTCCGCGGGCCGCCTTCTTCCGTCGAGGTCGAGGCCCACCGCGTCCTGGGCGAGGCGGCGTTCTGGGCCGGGGAGCCGGACCTCGCCCGGCGACACCTGGTTCAGGCCCTGGAGGGCGTCCGGTACGAGGGCGAGCGGTTGCGCATCGAAGAATTCCTGGAGCGACTCGGGGCGAAATCCGCTATCAACTTCCGCAATCCTTCGAATATGCATGAAATCTAGTCCGTTTCATTTCACCACCCTGGGGCCGCGACTTCCAAGTCGCGGCTGGCACGAGACCGCGAGAAATCAGGGTGTTCCGTCCTTCTTCCGAGGTCGGGACGGCGGATCGCGGTCGGGTTTGTCACTGCGGCGTCGGGGCGATAGAATGCCTGTCTCGGGAGAGGGAGATGCCCCGGGTCTGCCCCGAGTGCGGCGCGCGTTTCGACGACGAGGTCCGTCGCTGTCCGACCGACGGCACCCCCACCCTCGTGGTCAGCCGCGAGGAGGCCCTGGTCGGCAAGGTCATTGACGGGCGGTTCACGATCCGCGCCCTGATCGGGGTCGGGGGGATGGGCGCGGTCTATCGGGCCCACCAGCACTCGATGGACCGCGAGGTGGCCATCAAGGTCCTGCGGCCGGACCTCGCCCGCAACGAGCCCGAGGTCCTGCGGTTCTTCCGCGAGGCCCGCGCCGCGAGCCGCCTGACCAGCCCCTACACGATCACGGTCTATGACTTCGGGCAGTCGGACGATGGGCTGCTCTTCCTGGTGATGGAGTTCCTGCGGGGCCGTCCCCTGACCCAGGTCCTGCGCGACCTCGGGCGCCCGATGGATCCCGGGCGCGCGGTCACGGTCGCGTCGCAGGTCCTGGAGGCCCTGGTCCACGCCCATTCCCTGGGCATCCTTCACCGCGACCTCAAGCCGGACAACGTCTTTTTGGTCCAGGACGACGACGGGCGCGAGCGGGTCAAGGTCCTGGACTTCGGGATCGCCAAGATGATGGGGTCCGACTCCGGCAACCTCACGGCCACGGGCATGGTGGTCGGGACCCCGGCCTACATGAGCCCGGAACAGGCCATGGGCCGCGAACTGGACGCCCGCTGCGACCTGTACGCCGTGGGGGTGATCCTCTTCGAGATGCTCACGGGGCGGCTTCCGCATGTGGCGGACACGCCCATGGCCCTCGTGTACAAGAAGGTCAGCGAGAAGGCCCCCACGATCCGCGAGGCGAATCCCGCGGCGAACGTCCCCCCGGAACTCGAACGGGTCGTGGCCCGTCTCCTCCAGACCCGCCCCGCGGACCGTCCCGCCTCGGCCCGGGAGGCTCTGGAGGCCCTGGCCGCGGTCCCGGGGCTCGGGGCCGGGAGTCCGGCGTCCGCCCCGGTCGCGCACGCGCCCGCGCCTCCCGTCGCGCCCCCGGCGGTCGCGCCCCCGGTGGAGCCTCCGTCCCCCGGGGTGGCGTCGCGCGCGGAGGCGGCCGCGTCGCCGGAGCCGAGCGCGTGGCCCGTCCCGAGGGTCCAGCACGTGCGAAGACTGTGGTCGGGACTGGCCCTGGCCGCGGCCGCGGCCCTCGTCCTGGTCGGGTGGTGGCTGTCGTCCAGGCCGCCGCCGGACCGTCCGGGACCCGGAGGACCCGTGCCAGTCTCGGAAGGCCCTCCGGGGGGTCTGGACCCCGCCCGGGTCCCGCCGCCCGACCTTCCGCCGTCCCTCGAGGACCCCGTGCACAGGATGCTCGCGGCCCTGCGCCCGAGAAACGAGGACGAGGCCGCGACCCAGGTCCGGGCCGTGGTCGAGGCCCGGGTCGCCGCGCACGTGCCGGACCTGGACACGGTCGCCGCCGCCTTCCTCCACCGGTTCGCCGAGGTGGCCCGCCAGGCGCGTCCGGAAGACGCGGTCCGGCTGGCCCATCTGGCCGTGGACCTGGCCCCGGACCTTCCGGACCTCCAGTTCAACCTGGCTCGCACCCATCTCCGGCGCGGCGTGGCCGGCCTCCTCCCGGGGGTCCAGGCGCTCGTCGAGGGGTGGAGGGCCTACGGGCGACACCCCCCGGCACTCCTGGCCGTGCTGGGTCGGACCGCGTTCCCTCTGGCGTGGGGCGGAGCCCTGGTCGTGGTCCTCGTCCCGGTGCTGCTGCTCCTGCGGCATGGGCCGCGGCTCGCCCACGACCTCGGGGACCGGTTCGGGCCTCCGAGGCAGGGGGGGCTCACCGCGACGGCCGTCCTGAGGTCGCGCAGGCTGTCGGACCGCGTGCGCCTCCTGGTGCGGAGGTCGCCGGCGGCGGCGCTGGTGGTCCTCGCGGTCCTGTGGTCCCTGGTGGCCGGCCTCGGCCTGGTTCCCGGGCTGCTGATCGCGGCGCTCGCGGTGGCGATGTACGCGTCCCGGGCCGAGGTCGCCGCCATCCTGGTCGTGGTCGTCGTCGCGTTCCTGCTGGTCCCGGCCGGCATCGCGCTCCACCTTCCGCTCCAGGCGGCGTCCGGTCGGGGGGCGCGGGCCTGGTCCTGCCTGCACGGCGAGTGCGACCGCGAGACCCGGGCCGCGCTCGAGCAGGACGTCGCGGCCGGCGCGCCCGACCCGTGGGCCCGGGTGGCCCTCGCCGCGCATACCCTGCGGACCCACCCCTCCGACGCGGGCGCCCTGGCCGATGCGGAATCCCGGCTCCGGCCCGCCGAAACGAAAGACCAGACCGGCATCGTGCCGACCCTGCTCGGCCACGTCCACCTGCTTCGCGCCCTGTCGGATTGCGCCGAGGGCCGGCCGAACGTGGGGGACCTCCTCGCGGCCGAGCGCGCGTTCCAGGCCGCGGCGGGCCTCGTCGCGGGGGATCCCGCGACCGGCCCCGGCTCCGCCGACCCGTCCCACGCCCTGATCGGCCTCGCGATCACCGAGCGGCTTCTCGCCAGACGGGAGGCGGCCCGGGCCGCGCTGGACCGCGCGGCCTCCTCGGGCGGCGACCCGACGGTCCTCGACCGGATCCCGTTCGACCAGCACGCGGAGGAGCCGTGTCGCCTGCACGGGGCCGTGGCCGGTGTGTTGACGTGGCCGCCTCCGCCGGACTGGGACGTGTACCTGGCGGGGACGAGGGTCCTCGACGTGGCGCCCGCGTTGCCGTTCGCGCCCTTGGTCCTGGGGACGCTGCCCGCGCCGGTGCTCCCGTTCGTGGCCCTGTTGGCCCTCGTGGGCCTCCCGATCGCGGTGGTCGTGGGTCGCCGGAGGGCCCTGGCCGAGCGTTGTCCGCGGTGCGGCACCGTGTCGTGCCGCGCCTGCGACGTCCGGACCACGGGGCTTGATTCCTGCGCGGCCTGTCTGGCCGAATCCGCCCGTCCCGCCTTCGTGGACCCCCTGGACGTCGTGGCCGTCGAGCGGGCACGCGACCGGCGGCGGGAGGTGTGGCGCGCGGTCGAGGTCGTGGGGGCGCCGGTGGTCCCCGGGGCCGTGCAGGTGGCCGCCGGACGGCCCCTGCGCGGTATCGTGCTGATCGCGGCCCTGGCCGTGGGCCTGGGGATGCTCGCGCGGCCGGCGGGCCTGTTCCTGTCGGGTGGGTCGGGCGGCGGAGCCTCGGCCACGGCGATCGGGCTCCTGGTCGCGGCCGCCGGCCTGTCGGCCGCGGATGTGTGGCGGCGGAGGCGATGATGGAAGCGGGCGGCGGACCCCCGGACCGGTCCTCCCTGTCCGCGAGGCCGAAGGCCCCGCCGCTCTTCGCGGCGATGGCCGCCTTGCAGAAGTCGGACGGGGTGCTCCAGGTGCGGGCCGGGGACGCGCAAGCGACGATCACGGTGATGCAGGGTCGCGTGGTCGAGGTGGTCCACGAGAGGACCTCGCCCGGCGCGGTGGTGGACCTCCTGGTGCACGCGGGGGTCCTGACCCCCGAGGACGTGGCCCGGGCCGTGCGCGGGGCCGGCGGTCGCAACTCGCCGGTGGACGCGGCCGTTCGCGCGGCCGGATTCGTGGGCGAGGCCACCCTCGCGAACACCCGCGAGTTTCTGTGCCACGAGGTGCTGATGGACCTGCTGCTGCGGACGGACGCGACGGTCTCGGAACCCGCGGCCCCCGGACGGCTCCGGCGGGAGATGTGCGCGATGCCCGTGCGGTTCCTGCTCCGGGAGGCCCAGAAGCGCGCGACCGAGGAGCCCGCGGTCCGCCAGGTCGTCCCGTCCGACGACCTCGTCCATGTCCGCACCGCGGCGTTGTCATCGCCCGGGGGGGCGCGCCGATGGGGCGACCTTCCGCTGTCGCCGGCCGAGCGCCAGGTCTTCGTGGCCGTGGACGGGGAGCGGTCCGTGGCGGAGGTCGCCCGCGTCACCGGCCAATCGCGCTACAAGGTGGCGAGGGCGCTCAAGACCCTGATCGAGATGGACCTTGTTCGGCCGGCCGGCCCGCCCGCCGTCGGTTCCGGCGGTCCGGGACCCGCGCAGGCGAGGCCCGCCGGGGGGCCGACGGGGAACGCCGTTGCGATCGGAACGGCCCGGATGGTCCGGGTCGCGGCCCTGGCGCTCCTCCTCGCGGCCCTGGTCCGCCTGGGCGTGGCGTGGGTGGGGGACACGAGCGGGGCCGGGGAGGCCTGGGCCGCGGTCGTCACGCGCGGGGCGAACGGAGGGCTGACCGAGGCGGCCAGGGTGTACCACCTGATCCATGGCCGGCCCCCGGCCTCGCATGACGACCTCGCGCGAGAGGGGTTGTGGGGGCGGGGAGGGGATTCGAGGCGGTGAAGTGACAGTGTCAGGGCCGCGTTGGACGCGATGGGCGGCGCACGACGACGAGGCCACGTCCATCGCGCCCCCGGGTGGTCACGGAACGGATTTGGACGCGATTCGTGGAAGGTACCGATGAACGGTGATCCGCCGGTCGGCGTGACGCTCGGCGACCCGGCCGGCGTGGGGCCCGAGGTCCTGGGGCGCGCGCTCGAGGACCTGGGGCAGGTCGGGGTCTTCCGGCTCTACGGACCGGACGCCCTGGTCCACGACCTCGCGCGGCGGTTTCCCTGGTGCTTCGCGGTCCCCACCTCGTTTGGGCTCGCCGGGGTCGAGACGGGGCGGTACGCGCGGGCGTCGGGGCGGGCCGCGGTCGCGGCCCTGGAGGCCGCCATTGATGACCTGGCGCGCGGGGAGGTGCGCTCCCTCGTCACCGGACCCATCTGCAAGGTCTCGCTGACCGAGTCCGGGCTCGAGTTCCCGGGCCAGACCGAGTGGGTGGCGCGGGCCACGGGGGCCAGGCGGTTCGCGATGATGCTGATGGGACCGCGCCTGCGCGTGTCGTTGGCGACGACGCACCTCGCGCTGCGAGACGTCCCCGCGGCCCTGACCGCGCCCGCGATCGAGGACGCCGCGGTCCTGACGCACGCCTTTCTGAGGGACCACCTGCGCATCGAGACCCCGAAGATCGGGGTCCTGGGACTGAATCCGCACGCCTCGGACGAGGGCCGGTTCGGCGACGAGGAGGCCCGCGTGATCCGTCCGGCCGTGGACGCGATCCGCGCGCGGGGGATCGAGGCCTCGGGGCCGTTGTCCGCGGACACGGCCTTTCACAGGGCCATGCGGGGCGAGTTCCACGCCCTGGTGGCGATGTACCACGACCAGGGGTTGGGGCCGCTGAAACTCGCCCACTTCGAGGACGCGGTCAACGTGACCCTGGGACTGCCGCGCCTGCGCTGCTCCCCGGACCACGGCCCGGCCTTCGAACTCGCCGGGCGCAGCGTCGCGTCCCACGCGAGCATGCTCGCGGCCCTGCGCCTGGCGGTCCAGGCACGGACGTGATCCCTCGACGTTTTCATGACCATCCCCGTTGACAACCGACTCGGAGATGAGTAGGGACAGACCACAAGGCGCGCGGGGGCCCCGACCCTCGGGGGCCGCGCGCTGGAAAGACCGCACCGGACAAGGAGGCACCGTGAAGATTCTGGTGACAGCGAAGCGGGTCACGGACCCGGACGCGAAGATCCGCCTGAAGCCCGACGGGAGCGGGATCGAGACGGCGGGTCTGGAGTACAAGCTCAACCCCTTCTGCGAGAACGCGCTGGAGGCGGCCATCTCGCTGGTCGAGGCCCACGGCGGCGAGGCGGTGGCCGTGACCCTCGGCGACGACGCCGCGGTCCAGAACCTGCGGACCGCGCTGGCGATGGGGGCCGCGCGCGGGATCCAGGTCAAGGTCACCGACGCGGAACTGGACTCCGACCTGACCGCGCGGATTCTCGCCCGGGTCTTCGAGGCCGAGAAGCCGGACCTGTTCCTGTTGGGCAAGCAGGCCGTGGACGGCGATTCGAACCAGGTCGGGCAACTCGTGGCCGAGGTCCTGGGCCTTCCCCAGGCATGCTTCGCGTCGAAGATCCAGGTCACGGACGGCAAGGTCCTGGTCACGCGCGAGGTGGACGGGGGGCTCGAGACGCTCGAGTTGACCCTGCCCGCGGTCATCACCGCGGACCTGCGCCTGAACCAGCCGAGGCTTCCGAAGCTGCCGGACATCCTCAAGGCCAAGCGCAAGGAGGTGAAGACCCTGACCCCGGCCGACCTCGGGGTCGAGGCGACGCGCAAGGTCGAGACGGTGTCCTACGAGGCCCCGCCGCAGCGGGCCGGGGGCGTCCGGGTCAAGACCGTGCAGGAACTCGTCGAGAAACTGAAGAACGAGGCCAAGGTCTTGTAGGCGGAGGAGGGGCGACGCAGGCCCCCAGAAAGGAGTGGAGAACATGGCGGACGTACTCGTCGTGGCCGAGGTCGCGCAGGGAAGGCTGCGCAAGACGACCCTGTCGGCGATCACCTTCGCGAGGCAACTGGCGTCACGAATCGGGGGCGGCTTCTCGGTCCTGGTGCTGGGCAAGGGGGTGTCCGGTCCGGCGCAGGAGGCCGCCGCGTTTGGGGCGAAGGCGGTTCACGTGGTGGACGCCCCGGCGCTCGAACACTACATCGCGAGCACCTGGGCCGCGGTCGTGGCCGAGGCCGCGACGCGCGTGGGCGCGGACTTCGTGGCCGCGACCTCCTCGACGTTCGCGCGGGACCTGCTGCCCCGGGTGGCCGCGCGAATGAACGCGGGGATGGTGTCCGAGGTCACGGCCATCGTGGGGGACGCGCCTCCCCTGCGGTTCAAGCGCCCGATGTGGGCGGGCAACGTCATCGCCACGGTCGAGGTCAAGACGCCGAAGGCGGTGTTCAGCGTGCGGGGCGCCGAGTTCGATGCGGCGGCCGCGGCCGGCGGGGCGTCGCCGGTGCAGGCCCTCGCGATCCCGGTGACCGCGGACCCCAAGGTGCGGTACGCCGGGTTCGCCGCGACGATCTCGGAGCGGCCGGACCTGACCGAGGCGTCCGTCATCGTGTCCGGCGGGCGGGGTCTGCGCGACAAGCAGGGCTTCGAGGGCGTCCTGAACCCGCTCGCGGATGCGCTGCACGCCGCGATCGGGGCCACGCGGGCCGTGGTGGACGCGGGCATCGCCCCCAACGACCTCCAGATCGGGCAGACCGGCAAGGTGGTGGCCCCCAACCTTTACATCGGCGTCGCCCTGTCCGGCGCGATCCAGCACCTCGCCGGGATGAAGAACTCGAAGGTCATCGTCGCGATCAACAAGGACCCCGAGGCCCCGATCTTCTCGGTCGCGGACTACGGCCTGGTCGCGGACGCCTTCAAGGCCGTTCCGGAACTCGTCGAGGAGATCCGCAAGGTCCGGGGCGCGTGACGCGAGTCGTCAGGGCTCGGGCTCGACCCGCACGTATTGCTCGCCGCCCGATTCCAGCGCGAGGGGCTCTCCCTGGCCGTCGAGCCACACGGCGAAGGTCCCGCAGTCCCCTGTGACATCGTAGCGGCTCGCGGGTCGGTCCTGTCCGTCCAGGGTCCGGACCTCCCCGGTCCCGGCCGGCGCGACCCTCGCCTCGCCCAGGACGCCCGGCACGGGGTTCGCGCAGGCCACGGTCCGGGCCGTGCGGTCCTTGGACACCAGGAGCCAGGCGAGGTGGGGCTGGCCCGGGTCCAGGGGGACGACCGCGGCGCCCCGGCCGACCTCGCGCACGTCCGCCTTGCCCCCGGCCCCCTTCTCGTGGCGGGCCTTCACCTTCCCGTCGAGCAAAAACAACATCCAGTAGTGTTCGACGCGGCCCAGGGTCTCCCAACGCTTGAACTTGCCGAGGACCCCCGGTTCCGGGAGTTCCGCGTAGGAGCGACGCGCGGGCTTCGCCTTCTTGGTCCGGCGCTGGAGCGCGTCGCGTCCCGGGTAGAAGGCCGAGGTCATGAACACCGTGCCGTCGTGGCGCGCGAGGCCCACGTCCATCCGTCCCGCCACCTCGCCGTCCTGGACCACGGCGAACCGCCAGCGGGGCCGGGCCTCGCCCTCCCGCGGCCCCAGGACCCCGGCCGCCCACGTGACCGCCGCCACCCCCCAGAAGAACCGTCGCATCGCTCCCGCCTCCGAGCGGACCATCCCAGTATAACCCCCGGACGCTCCGGCGGGTTCGCATGGCGACATCGTTCAATCAGATCAACAACTTGAACACGCACTTTGCGAACGCACGATCGAACGCTAGAATCAAGGACGGCTCGGGAAGGGGCCGATCATGCGATGGGGAATCGTGGCGATGGTCGTCGCGGGGATGGCGGCGGCCGGGTGCGGTCGCGAGAGCACGCATACCGATCCCCCGCCGGGGGGCTGGGTCGAGGGCGCCTGGAACGCCCAGTCGTTTTCCGGGCCGGCCACGCCCCAGTTCAACTTCACAAAGGACACGGGTCCGGCCACGCAGCAGGACGCGGTGGTCCCGGACTCCGCCGGGGCCGAGGACGTCGGCGGGCCCCTCATCCTGGACGGCCTCTGATGGGCACGGGACCCCGGTCTCCACGATCCGCCACGACGATCTCGGCAGCACGACGGAAGACCTTGATCTGTCGCGGTCTCGTGCCGGCCGCGACCTGGAAGTCGCGGCCCCAGGGTGGTGAGATGAGACAAAGCAGATTTCATGTTTATTCGAAGGATTGCGGAAACTGATGGCGGATTTGGGGTGCAGGCGGCCGCGGGGCGACCGGACCCGGGATGCTTCGATGATGTTTCTTGTTGTTCGCGCGGGTGCGGTGATTGCCCTGGCCCTGGTCCTGGGGGCCTGCCGGACCGAGGTCCCGGAACCGACCACGGTTCGCGACGCCTTCGCCCGGCACGTGACCCTCCAGGCCCACGGGGACTACGAGGCCCTGTACGGGCTCCTGGTCAAGGAGGCGCGCGACCGCATCGCGCGCACTCATGAGAACCTGCGCCGCTGCAAGGAGATGATCGAGCGCGACTACCCCCGACACCTTCAGAGGCAGGCCCTCGCGGACCTCGGGCCGCCCGAGGTGCGCGACGCGCCCACCCCGGCGAAGTACTACGCGGCCATGATGGCGGCCTCGAACCGCCCGTCCTTGTCGGTGGCGGACCGGTTGAAGTCCAATATCCGACGGATCGCGAGGACCGAGATGGGCACCGTGGTCATCACGACGGTCTCGGGCGAGCGGTCCGAATGGATGGAAGGGGGGGACGGGCGGTTTTACCGGGTCCCAGACGACGAGGAGACCGCCCGACTCCAGGAGGAATTCCTGCGGTCCGTCCGGAGGCTGGAGGCGACCACCGCCGCGGTGAAGACGTTTGATCGCCCACGCTGACCGCATCGCCGCACTGGCTCTGATTTCGGGGCTGGGGTGCGCGGCCACGACCTCCGAGGTCGCGACGCGCGGCCCCGCGGAACCCGTGATCACCCGGCCGCAGGGCCCCCCGGTCGAGAGGCGCGAGGAGCCGCCTCCCACGCCGCCGCCCGCGGACGACGAGGTGCGGATAACCTTCGTGGCCCCCTCCGGCCGGACGGAGGTCCTGACCTGGCGGCACCGCTCGCGCTCCGTGGGGAGCCCCACCCGGGGCTCGCTGCGCGACGCCTGCTGCCTCCCGGAGTCCGGTCCCGGGTTCGTCACGACCAGCGAGAACCGCTGCGCGACGGACGAGACCATCCGGCTGCTGCTCTATGCGATCGGCGAGGTCATGCGCGAGTTTCCGTCGTCGCCTCCGGTCGTGATCGGGGCCCTGTCCAGGCCGCAGGGAGGCCGCCTGAAGCCCCACAAGTCCCACCGGTCGGGGCGGGACGTGGACATCGGGTACTTCGCGGCCGGGGACCGTCCCCTGCGGACGTTCGCGAACCTGCGGGCCGACGAGATTGACTTCGACAAGACGTTCTACCTGATGGCCGCCCTGATCGCCACGGGCCGCGTGGACTTCCTGTTCGTGAACTACAAACTGCAACCCCGCTTCATCGAGGCGGCGCGCCGCCTGGGATACGACGACGAGCAGATCGCCTACCTGTTCCAGTACCCGAAAGGGCGCAAGTCCCGGACAGGCCTGATCCGCCACGCCCGGGGCCACCTCCGCCACTTCCACGTCCGCTTCGCCTGCCCGCGCGGCGACGACGAGTGTGTGCCGGATTGACCGCGCCGGCCTGCCGGCGACGCGGGAAGCGCGCATGCGGTCCCGCCGGCCACGGGATCCTTGCAAATCGTGGGATGACGGTCTAGATTTGCAAGGATGATTCCGAGACTCTTGACGGAACCGGTCATCGAGGCCCTGAAGGAGGCGCCGGCGGTCTGCCTCCTGGGTCCCCGGCAGTGCGGCAAGACCACCCTGGCCATCGAAGTCGCCGGGCGGCTCGACGCCGTGTACCTGGACCTTGAATCCGAACGGGACCTTGCGAAACTCCAGGACCCTGAGTCCTATCTCGAACGTCACCTCGACAGACTCGTCGTTCTCGACGAGGTCCACCGCAGGCCGAATCTCTTTCTGGTCTTACGGGGACTGATCGACCGGGCGCGACGCAGCGGTCAAGGCCACGGACGCTACCTGCTGCTCGGTTCGGCCGCCCTCGGGATGCTCAGGCAATCGGGCGAGACCCTGGCGGGGCGCATCCGCTTCCTCGAACTCACGCCGTTCACGCTCGCGGAACCCACGGGTCGCGACGTGGACACGCAGTGGCTTCGAGGCGGCTTCCCCGACAGCCTCCTGGCGCCCGGGGACGGGGAAAGCCTTCGCTGGCGAAGGGATTTCATCCGGACGTATCTCGAGCGGGACATTCCACAACTCGGGCCGCGCATCCCGGCCGAGACGTTGCGACGGTTCTGGACCATGCTCGCGCACCGCCAGGGCGCCCCTCTGAACGTGGCCGACCTGGCCCGCAACCTCGGGGTGGACTCGGGGACCGCGAGCCGATACTGCGACCTCCTCGTGGACCTGTTGCTCGCCCGGCGGGTCCAGCCGTTTCATGCGAACGTAGGGAAACGCCTCCGCAAGGCGCCCCGACTCTACCTGCGCGACAGCGGCCTGGTCCACGCCCTCCTGGGGATCGCGCACCTGGAAGACCTCCTCGCCCACCCGGTGGTGGGTGCCAGCTGGGAGGGGTTCGTGATCGAGAACCTGATCGCCTGCGCGCCGGACGGCACCGAGCCGTTCTATTACCGCACGAGCGGCGGGGCCGAGATTGACCTCCTGCTGCGCCGGCCGGACGGGCGAATGTGGGCGGTCGAGGTCAAGCGAAGCACGGCGCCGAGGCCCGGGCGCGGCTTCCACTCCGCCTGCGAGGACCTCCATCCGGACCGGCGTTACCTCGTCTATCCCGGAGACGAGCGCTTCCCCCTCGGTCACGGGGTCGAGGCCGTTCCACTGCGGGAACTCGTGGAGGAGGTGCGGGGCGCGGGCCGGGGGTGAGGGGCAGGATAGAGGGCCTCGACGGGCACGTCGGCCCAGTCGGTCACGAGGGCTCGGTCGGTTCGGGATGCGCGGACAGAAGTCCGGCCACGTCCTCCCGGCGTAGAAAATCCCGGTCCTTTTTCGAGACGGCGCGCCGCACGAGGTCCGCGAGCGCCGCCATCCCGCGCCGCCGCTCCTCGGGGTCTTCCACCGCCTCGATCTGGCGCAGCAAGGCGCCGACGCGGGCCAGCCTCCGCCGGAGGAGGCGGAGCGTCTCGCTCGGGGGCACCTCGTGCGGGGACGCGAGGCCTTCGAGCAGCACCTCATCCTGCTTGGGGCCCTGGGCCGACTCCTCGCGGTGGTCGGGCGACCCGAGGAGGCCCTCCAGGCCAGCACCGAGGCGGCCGAGGGGTTGGTCGAGCGGATGGCGTGGGCCGAGGTGTCGCACCCGCTGTGCATGGCGCTCCGGCTGGCGGGTGTGGTCGGACGGGGGGCCGTCCTGGACCGGATGAACGCGCTTATGGAGGACCTGCGGACGCGCGGGGTCCTGGCCGGGCGCGACCTGCAGTTCGTGCGCCTGGCGCGGGCCTCGGGCCGGGTGTTTCTGGCCGCGGCGACCGACGCGG
>DYKK01000023.1 GCA_020722625.1 Anaeromyxobacter dehalogenans | reverse complement strand
GATTCCCGGAGTCCGGCGTCGCGGGTTCCGGGGCCGGGGCCTCCCCGCCTTCCCCCCCAGGCGCGGGCTGGGGCTCGGGCTCAGGCTCGGGCATCTTCATCCCGCCCTGGGCCTGGATCTGTTTCAGGACCGGCAGTTTCGCCACGATCGGGTCGTTCGCGGGCGGGTTCGCCAGGCGGATGTACGTCTCGTAGGCCGCGATGGCCAGGTCCAGTTTCTGCAAGGTCAGTTCATAGACCTTGCCGACCCGCGCCCACAGCGCCGCGATCCCGGGGTTCGCCTTCAGGGCCGCCTCCCAGCGCCGGACGGCCTCCTCGGGGCGGTGCAGTCCCAGCAGGCACGACCCGGACCCGATCAGGGCCTCCGGGTGGTCGGGCACCAGGCGCAGGACCGCCTCGTATTCGTCCAGGGCCGCCTGGTAGTGCAGGTAATCCAGGTAGATCGCCGCGACGTTCAGCCGCGCCGGCACATTGTCCGGGTCCAGGGTGATCGCCTTTTCGAAGGACGCGACCGCCTCGGGCGTCTGGTCCATCTTCAGGTACGTCAGGCCGAGGTTGGTCCATGCCTCCACCGAGTTCGGGTCCTCCTTGAGGGCCTTCTCCTCGAAGACCCACCGCGCAATCCGGACCTTCCCGGCCATCAGGTTGATGAGCCCGCGCGTGTTCAGGGCCACCACGTTGCGCGGTTCCACCATCAGGACCTTCTTCACGAAGTCCTCGGCCGTGTCCCGGTCCCCGCGGAACAGCCAGTACAGGGCCAGGGCGTTGTTCGCGGTCACGTTGTCCGGGTCCTTCGCGATGATCCCGTCGAAGAGGGCCTTGGCCTTCTGCTCGTATTCTGCGGCCTTCGCCGGGTCCCCCGCGTCCTTGGCCCTCTTCGACAGCGCCAGATAGACCTTGCCGATGTATCCCTGGGCGTCGAGGGTGCCGGGATTCGCATCCAACGCGCTCTGATAGACCTCGATCGCCTTCTCGGGCTTGCCGGTGCGCTCGTACAGCATCCCGAGGTTGAAGTACGCCTCCAGGAAGGCCCGGTCCTTCGAGATGGCCTCTTCGAAGGCCGCGCGCGCGGTCGCGTAGTCCGGCGGGTTCTGGAACACGGCCACCACCCCCTTCCGGAAGGCGTCCTGGGCCGCGTGGTCCACCCCCTCGACGTACTGGGGCTCGGCCGGCACCACGACCTGACGTTCGACGAGTTCCTCTTCCTCGGGCCGGGCCTCGGGCGCGGGCGCGACCTCGGCCGGTCTCTCCGCGACCTGCTTCGTGGGTCCCGCGCACGACAGGACCGCGCACGGCACCGCAAGACGCCAGAATGTCCTCCTCATCGGCCCGCCTCCTCGACCATCTTGACCTCGACGTCGCCCCGGCGCAGCGAGCGGACGAAGCTCGTGGCCGTGACCGTGTCTCGCGTGTGGTGCGCCTCGACCAGGTCATCGCCCGCGACCGGGAACGTCTCGGGGTTCACCTTGACCGCGTATTCGCCGCACGCCTTCGAGTACAGGTTGTAAACCTTTTCCTCGTGCGCGAGTCTGAGCGCGCGCTCGAAGGCCTTGAGGGACTTGTCCCACACGGGCCGCGCGATCTCGTCGAGGATCGCCTGGTACTCGACCTCGGTCTCGGGGTCCAGGCCCTCCGGCACCGGCACCTCGTTCAGTTCCTTCGCGAACTCGTAGTACAGGAGCCCGATCTTGAACAGGGCGCCCGCGGACCACCCGCCGGACTTGTACTGGAGGACGTCCTCGAACATCTTCTCGGCCCTCTGCTGGGCCTCGGCCTTGGCCTGGAGCGCCTTCTTGAGCACGCGCGGGTCCAGGGTCGAGGGGATCCGCAGGGCCGAGAAGTCGTCGTAAGCGTAGTCCGCGAGTTCGAACGCGGCCTGGGCCGCGAACCGCTTCGAGCGCTTCACGGCCTCGGGGTCGGTCAGTTTCGCGAAGACCCGCAGCGCCTCGGCGAACAGGGCCTCGATCGCCTTGCGGTGCTTGACCTTGTCCACCTTCTTCAGGGCCGCGCCCGCCCGCGCCATCGCCTCGACCCCAAGCGCGACCGCCCCCTTGTACTTCTTGAGCCACGCCGTGTAATGGTCGTGCGCCCGCTGGTACGCCTTCGGGTTGTCCATGCTCTCGAGGACGAGTCCGATCCTCAGCGCCACGCGGGGCGCTTCCGCGTGCGTCGGGAACAGTTTGATGAACTTCCGGTACGCCTCGATCGCGCCGTCGTATTCCCCGAGCGCCTCCCGGATCAGGCCCGCGTTCTGCAAGGCGTCCGGCGTCCCCTTGTAGTCCTTGAAGCGCTCCAGGTCCTCGAAGTACTCGGCCGCCTTCTCGAACAGGGTCTGGTTCTCGTAGATCAGGGCGATCGTGTAGAGGGCCTCCGGCGCCACCTCGGACTTCGGGTACTCCTTGACGACCCGCAGGTACGTCTTGACCGCCATGTCCACGTTCTTCTGCCCTTCGTACAGGGCCGCCACGTTGAACAGGGCCCTGGACGCCGTCTTCTCGTCCCCGCGGAACTCCTCATAGACGCGCATGGCCTCGCGGATCGCGTCCGTGTACTTGCGCTCCGTCGAGAGCAGCCGCGCGTTTTCGGTCATGGCGATGGCCACGATCTTCTCGAGGTCCTTGCGGCTCTTGACGGTGAAGTTCTTCGCCGCGATCAGTTTGCGGGCCCACTCCTCCACCCTCGGCCACTGCTTGAGCCGCTGGTACGCATCCAGCAGCGTGAAGACCGCGTATGCCGCGAACCTGGACGACGGGTCGTACTCGAACAGGACCTTGAGCCGCTTGACCGCCTGCGCGAACTTCCCGTGGCGGTAGAAGACCTGGGCCGCGATGAACATGATCTCGGGGATCTTCTCGCCGCGTTCCGGGTTCTTCTTGCGGACTTCCGGGTCCTTGATCAGGTCGGTCAGCAGGCTGACGTAATGGTCCGACGCAGCCACGTACTCCGTCTCGAGCGGGTGCAGGTCCGTCTCGGGGATCGGGGCGGACGCCTTCTTCGGGTCCACCTTGACGACCTCGATGTCCCGGCCCCCCTTGGCCCGCTCCCGGAGCCCGGCCGCGACCATCATCTCCTCGTAGCAGTGGATGACGCCCAGGGCCGCGTCCTCGACCAGTTCGCCCTTCGTGTCACGCTCGATGACCTTCTTGTATTGCCCGGCCGCGGTTTCGTAGTCGTGCATCCTGTCATAAAGAATTTCAGCGTAGTAAAAGTTGACGCGATACGCGTTCTGCGAGTTCGAGAACCGCGACAGGTAGATCGCGTACTTCTCGGCGGCGCGACGATACAGCCCGTCGTCGTTCAGGCGCTGCGCCTCCTGGTGATAGTGGTTCGCGAGCCAGTGCAGGTACTCCTCGCACAGGGCGTCGGCCTCCTGGACCGCCTCCGGGGCGCGCTTCTCCACGACCGTCCGCCACGTCCCGTTGGGCTTGAAGTAGTCCAGGGCCTCGGCCACGACGCGATCCAGCGTCGGTACGTCGTTGACCTTCTTGTGGATGCCCAGGATGATCCGGTAGTACTCGGGGATCGCCGGGGTCGTCTTCTCGCGCTCGATGAAGTGGCGGAAGAGCGCCACCGCATCCGCGTCCTTGTCCTGGGCCACGTACAGGTCCGCCAGGGCCCGCAGTTTCTTGTAGGCCTGCTCCTCGGGCAGGACCTTCAGGAAGTAGTCCCGCGCCAGGACCCAGCCGTCGTCCACCTCGGCGTACGTCACGACCAGGTCGTTGAGCGCCTGTTCGCGGAACTCCACGACCCCCTTGCCCTTCGCCTTGGACACGTGCTCGACCACCTGGTGGAAGGTCTCGATGGTCTTGTCGAACTCGCGCAGGTTGAAATAGACCCACCCCAGCTTGTAGAGCGCGTAGTTGTACATCGGGGACTTCGGGAAGTTCTGGATGATCTTCTCGTAGTGGATTTTCGCATAGTAGAGAGAGTTCGTCTCGAAATAGTATTCACCGAGCGCGAGGTGGGCGTTCGCGATGAACCGCGAGTTCGGGTAGTTCTGCACCAGGCGGTTCAGGTACTCGACGCCCTCCTTGCGCAGGGCCCGGTCGTGCCGGGTCTTTCCCTCCTTCAGCGCCCCCTTGCCCAGGTAGTAGATCACCTCGTCAATGCGGGCGTAGTTCGGGAACTCGCGCAGGACCTTGCGGTAGTACTCGAGCGACGTCGAGTAGTCCTCGACCGGTTCCGCCGGCTTCTCGGACAGCGTGCCGGCCTCGAACTTCGCCAAGGCGTCGTCGTAGGCCCTGCGCGCCTGCAGGTACTGGTACAGGCCCTCCTCCCAGTACGCCTCGGCCAGCCGGAAATAGACCTCGGCCTTGTTCTCGTAGTAGGGGTTCTTCAGCAGTTCCTCGAGTTTCGCGATCTGCTGGCGCCGCAGGGCCGAGATCTGCTCGAGTTTCGCGGCGACCTCCGCGTCCATCGCGCCGCGCTCGAACTGCTCGAGCGTGTACTGGCCGCCCCTCGCCGCTCCCGGCGCCCCCTCCGCCGGGGCCGGCTGGGACTCGCCCCCGGTCTGGGCCGCAGCCCCGACCGTCCACAGCACCCCGACCAGCGAAACGACCCACCCTCGCTGCTTCATGGTGACCTCGCGCAAGAAAGCCCCGTCGCGGCCGCGGGTCCGTGCGGGCCGTTCACTCCAGGCACTGGCTCGTCAACTGGCTCCGATAGAAGGGGATCTCGTCGAGCCAGTACTCGCCCTGGTACGGCCAGACCGCGGTATCCCCGCCCACGATGGCCTGCGACCCGCCTCGCACCTTCTCGGGCCCCGCCTCCTCGGCCTCCGCGACCTCCCCGGCCAGCCGGCGGGCCTCCTCGGCCATCCTGTCCATGGCCGCGGAGTTGATGTCCACCTCGATCTCGGTCTCGCGGACCTGGGCGTCCCCCATGGTCACGTCCAGTTCCTTCAGGACCTGCTGGATCTTGACGCCGCTCTCGAAGACGCGGTCCTTGCGCAGGACCGCGAGTTTCACGAGCATCTCGGCGCCGAGCGACCCCAGCCGATCCTGGTTCCGCTCCCACTCGGCCTGCTCGCGCTCGATCTGCCGGATCGTGCGATAGACGTTGTAGAACTCGACGTTCGACAGGATCGGCCACGCGAGTTTCATCGGGAGCGAGGGTTCCACGCGGCCCCCGTTGATGGACTCCACGAAGTGGACGTGAAAGTCGTCGGGGGACTTCTGGGCCGCGATGAAGCGCTTGAGGGGCTCCATGAAGACCGCGACCTCCCGGTCAAACCGCTCGAGGGCGCGCTTCGCCTGGTCGTACCGGCACAGGTCGCTATAGACGCGCGCTTCCAGGATCCACGTCTCGGGGTAGAAGGTGCGCTCGAAATACGGCGAGTGGAGCGCGTGGAACGCCCCGAGGGCCCGCGAGTAATCCCCCTTCATCAGGTAGGTCCACGCCATCTCGTAGAAGACCTGCGGCGCGCGGATCGACTCGCGCGGCACCTTCTTGTAATAGAAGATCGCCGCGTCGTGGTTCTCGGCCTCGTAGGCGATGCGGGCCAGGGCCATGTATGCGAGGTCCGTGACCGCCCGGCCGGTCCCGGTGCGTTCCGCGGACTCGATGGCGGCCTGGAAGGACTCGAGCGCCGACTTGTACATCTTGTGCCGCACCTGCACGAGCCCGGTCAGGTACAGGGCCCTCGCGCGGTCCGGGGAGTCCGCGGTCACCGCCTCGAAGTGCTTCAGCGCCCGCTGGTAGTTCCCGTAGTCGTAAAAGAACTCACCCAGGACGTAGTTCACCTCGTCCTGGAAGGCCTGCGAGAACGCCCCGTAGTGGAAGCGCGCCAGTTGTTCGAGGTCGGGCGGGTTGTAAATGACCTGCCGCCGCAACTCGCGCAGTTTCCCGAACGCCTCCTTGAAGAAGGGCCGGTCCGGGCCTTCCAGCAGGACCTCGACGAGCATCTTCGCGGCGCTCTGGTACATCTTCGCGTTGGCCAGGGCCGCGGCGATCCCGTACCGGGCCGAGTAGAACTCGTCGGAACCGGGACCGAAGCCCTCCCGGGCCAGGAACTCCTGGAACAACTGGATCGCCTGGACCCACTTCCCGTCCTCGGCGAGCGCGAGCCCCTGCTTCATGACCCCGCGCGCGTACGCCTGCTTGCGGGCCTCCTCGGCCCGTTTCTGTTCTTCGGCCAGGCGGCGCGCCTCCTCGCGGCGGCGCTCCTCCTCGGCCTGGAGCTCCTCGGGCGTCTTCTCGCGCACCTCGGTCGCCGCGGGCGCAGGCGTCGGGGTCGCGGGAGTCGCCGCCGGCGCCGCGGCCGGGGCCGCACCCCCGCCGCCGAACCGCTCGGGCGTGGAGAGCATGAACTTGATCACCGCGTCCGGGACCCCGGCCTTCTTCAGTTCGAGGATGTCCTGAATCTTCAGGGTGAAGACCGTCCGGTCCTTCTCGATGGCCTTGAGGATCTCGGCCTCCGGGATGCCGAGGCGCGCGAGCGTCATCACCTCCTCCTTGGTGATGGCGTCCGCGCGCGCAGCCGCGAACGCGATCCCGGCAACCGCCAGAGCCGAAAGGAGTGCACGCTTCATCGCGTCCCTCGTCGTGTCAAGAGAGCGGACTCATTTCGGGGCCGCCGTGAACACCGCGAACCCGAGCGTGATCTCGGCCAGGAAACGCGCCCCGCCGTCGTTGGCCTTGAACACGTAGTGGCGGTAGTCCGCGCGCAGGGCCAGGAGGTCCGTCAGGTAGAAATGGAAGCCCAGGCCGGCCACGCCCGCCACGTCCGGACTGGACTTCCGCTTGAAGACGCCGCCCTCCTCGACGTGGCTTCCGATCGCGGCCGCCCCCAGGATGAATCCCAGGTCAAAGCTCGAGATCTTCGACGTGAAGATCGTGAGTTTCCCGTAGATGGGCGCCCAATAGACGTTGGCCCCCGCGTACCATTCGACGCGCTGGGGCAGGCGCACCCCCAGGATCCCCCGGGCCTTGAACGTGCTCGTGATGAACGATCGGAGGTTGGACTCGGGGTGGAAGGCGTAGGCCCCCGCGACCTCCACGGCCAGGCTCTCGAGGAAGTAGTAGTCGTAGCGCAGGCCCACGGGGTAGTAGTTGAAGAACGGGTCGTTCGGGATGATCCCCGCGAGGAGCGAGAACTCGTGCCGGCCGTCCTTCTCGAACGCCCGCTTTTCGATGACCCGGATGTCCCGTTCCTGCCCCCAGACCTTGTCCAGTTCCTGGTCCAGGGGGGTCGCCTCCTGCCCCCGGGACATCGGAGTCCACGCGCAGACCAGGAGACCCAGCGCGAGCCCGGTCCTCCACCGTCCAGTCATCGTCCGACCTCCTTCGATTGACTCGCTTCCCACGCCCGTCGTCCCTTCAACCCGCCGGGTCCGCGAGGGGACCACGGCCTCTTCGGGTCACTTCTGGCACGTCGTCTGGCCCTCGGCACACCAGCCGTTGCAGCAGACGCCGTTGGTCCCGCACGCCTGGAGGTCCGCGACCCCCTGGAACCCGCAGACCGCGTCCGGAGTCACGCACGCCGCCTCGCGGCACGCGGGCGCGGCCCCCTGGAACCAGTCGCACTCCGACCCGTTCGAGCAGGGGAGCCGGAACACGGCCCGCCGGTCCACGCTCCCGAGCGACTCCGCGGACTGGTCCCCGACCCGCAGGTACAGGAACTGGTCGGTGGCCGTGAGGGTCTCCCCGGCCCCCACCATGGTGATCGTGCCCTCCAGCGAGTACTCCGCTCCCCGCGACAGGGTCCCCTTCAGGTCGGGGAGGTCGAGCGCCATTCGCCAGGTCCCGACCAGGGAGTACCGGACGCGCTGGACCGCCTCGAGAAGGGCCTGCTGGAGCGGGGTCCAGTCATCGCCGAAGAGGAGCTTGACCGGCTTGATCGAGTTGATGAACTGGTAGTGGCCGCCGGTCAGGCAGGCCATCTCCTGCTGGCGCGGGTCGTGGTCCAGAGAACCGTAGGCCTGGAACTGCACGAAGTGGATGTGGACCCGCGGCACCATCGGGTCCTGGAGGTCGGCGAGCACCCGCGTCCGGAAGTCCTCGTAGCCCACCGTAGAGCAGACGCCCTGGAACTTCGCCCCGATGTAAGGCCGGTAGTCCGGGGAGGTGGCCTCGCACGTGTCCGGGCCGTCGTTCACGACCAGGATGTGGCGGATCTCGGTGTCCTTCCGGGCCTTCATGAAGTCATAGACGTCCGCGACCGCGGCCCACAAGGGGGACCGGCCCGCGCGGTCCGGAAAGTTGACCAGCTGGTCGAGTTCCGGGGGGAACCGCTTGTTTCCGATCACGTGCTCCCCGAGGACCAGGTCCCGGTCGGTGGAATAGCAGCGCTCGCGCAGGTCCGCCTCGGACGTGTTCCCCAGGGCGTCGTAGCAGACCACCTTCGCCTGGGTGCCCGTGTTCTCGCCGTACTGGAAGACGATGGCCTTCTCCGCCGGGTTCAGTTTCATCAGGAAGTCGCGGACGGCCACGACCCGCTGCCCGGTCAGGTCCGACGCGAACCCGTCCCTGCTCTCGGTCTGGGGGAATCCCTCGTTCACGTCCGCGTGGGTGTTCGGGTCCACGAACCCCTTCATGCTCCCGCTCTGGTCCATCAGGACGGCCACGCCCACGCGACCGGTCGAGAGGTCCCGCGTGAACACGTAACTCCCGTACGGGTCCGGGGGCAGGTCGCTCACGTACCGGAACGAGACCGGACCCGCACCTCCGCCCCCCGGGTTTGGAAGCCCCTGGCATTCCCGGTTCCCCCCGATGTCCGCGTCCGGGTAGCGTTCGAGGCAGTCGATGTGCACCTGGAAGTTGTTGGGGCCGACGGACTCGCCCTCGGCCACGACGACCACCTGGTTCTTCGTGCCGTAGGTCCTCACGATGTCCCCGGGACGCATGCTCACGTCCTGGTCCGGCTGCGCGGAGGAACCCTCCACGTCTGCCGTGGTCCCCCCGAGGATCGCGATCGAGAGCAGGACCCCGGTGGCCTCCTTCTCGCCCATGCAGACCGGTTCGAACTCCCCGGATTCGCCCTGGGCGGCCGGGACCGCCGAGACGAGTCTCATCGGGTCGTCCTTCAATTGATAGTTCGTCCGGGACGGATACCAGTGATAGTTGCACGCGAGGGACAGGCCCAGGGCCAACAGGACCCCGGTCGCGACCCCCGCGACCCGGAGGCGGTGTCGTGCGCGGTGAGACATGCCACCCTCTTGCTCGAGAGAACCAGGCCCTCCCCTTCCGGGAGGCGCGCCGGGGCTACTTTATCCCCGTCCGGATCGGAAAAGTCAATAGCCCGTTTTTCGCGAAACCGTGGGGTTTTTCCCCCGTGTCGTGTCAGTACAACGTCTGGAGAAGGGTCATCGTTCCCCAGTCCACGACGTGAACCGCGCCGAAGACCGGGTCCACCGCGACCAGGCGGGACCCGACGGCCTGAAGCCCCACCGGGAAGCCGCCGGTCGCCGCGACCCGGAACGCCCGGCCCTGGGCCACCCCGAACGAGACCTCCGTGTCCCGGACCAGGCGGCACGCCTCGGCCCGCAGGTCCTCGCCCGTCCGGCACGGCGGGAAGATCCGGAACGTGAACGCGGGGTTCGTGAAGGGACTCCAGACGATGCCGGAGGCCCCCTCGCGGACCGGACACGAGGGGAGCGGCGCCCCGGGCGGCGGCAGCGACGTGTCGGCCCTCCCCGTGAACCGCAGGTCCGCGTCCGCGCGCTCCTCGCAGTGGTCGCCCGCCGAGACCCGGTTGTGGAGGAACCCCGACCGCGACCCGACCACGGTCCAGGCCTCCGCGGCCCGGACCTCGTACGGGACCGGCCCGGGCAGACCCGCGAGGACGTCCAGTCCCCGGCCCCCCGCGACCTCCTCAAGGACCAGGCGATCCGGACCCACGTCCGCGACCCGGTACTCGCAGAGGTTGACCAGCCCCGGGGGCAGGCCGTCGGGGCCGCCGGCAACCTCGGGGCAGGCCCCCGGCGGCGTCGGGTCCGAGGCGAGGCACACGGCCGGCGGCGAGGTCAGGACCACGTGGTCCCCCGGTTCGACGCCCAGGGTGCAGAAGTCGCGGTAGGGGTCGCGGAGGGTCGCGGCCCCGGGGTCATAGAACCCGGTCTCGCCCGCGGCGCCCGGCACGACCCCCTCGAAGGTGACGCGCCACGTCTCGGGCAGTTCCTGTTCCGGTCGTCCACCGAAGGTGACCCCGTAGTAACTGGATTGATCCGCGACCCCGGGGACCGGCGCGACGAGGTTCGACCCGAACGTCGGGTATTCCGAGGAGACCTCGTCCAAAGTCCCGACCCGGGCGCCGCGCACCCGCACGACCGGCAGGGACGTCGAGGACGCCACGGTCACCCCGTCCTCCGTCTCGGGGCGATGCACCGGCTCGCCCGCCTCGTCCACCTGGATTGACAGGACCTGTCCCGAGGCGAGCCCCGCGAAGGCCCGGGTCCCCGTCTCGCCCTGGACCATCGCCAGCCCGACCACGGGCGAGGTCAGGAGGATGTCCCGGATGCCCAGGCGGTGCAGGAGCACGTTCGGCGAGGGCCCGTCCAGGGCGTTCACGTCCACGCGCCGCAAGGGGGTCGCCTCGAAGACCGCGATGGCCGCGGGAGGGGTCATGGGGACATAGACGAACCGGCCGTCGGGGGTCACGGCGGGCCTTCCCACGGTGCGCGGCGCCGGGGACCCCTCGTCCAGGAACGCCGGGCCGTAGCAGTCCGGGTCCGCGGGCCAGTCCGCGAGCCCGTCCCCGTCATCGTCCCGGCCGTTCGCGCACGCCGGCCACGGGACCAGGGGGAACTCGCTGACCCCGTGCGGGCCGCAGTCGGGGTCCCCCGCGTCCACGCGCCCGTCCGCGTCGTTGTCCACGCCGTCCTCGCACAGACCGGGGCGATCCGGGTCCTCGGAGTCGTCGTCGGGTCCCTCGCATCCGGAGTCCTCGTGGTCCGTCCACCCGTCGCCGTCGTCGTCCAGGCCGTCCGAGCACTCCGGCAGCAAGGGGAGGCGATCCTCGGTCCCGGTCGCCAGGTCCACGCGGCTCAGGTACCCGAGGCGTTCCCCGTCCGGCGCGTCGTGCGTGACGAACGCCAGGGTCCCGTCGCCGGTCGCGTCCAGGCGAAGGGGCCGGCCCGACATCGCGATCACGGGCAGCGACGACCCCTGCGTCGCGCCGAAGTCGTCGAGCGGCACGACCACGAGCCCGGGCGGGTCCGGGCACGCCGCCAGGGCCGCGGGAGCCAGCGGGCCGTCGCCGGCGAAATCGAAGGAGGTCGCCTCGCACGGCAGCGACTGGAGGGTCTGTTCGAGGGTCCGCGGCGAGACGCGGACCAGGGTCCGACCCCGGCGCGACAGGACATAGACCGCGTCCGACCCCGGACTCGCGCGGACCTCGACCAGGTCCGGCAGCACCTCGCCGTCCCCGGCCAGGGTCGCGAGCGGGTTGAACCCGGGCAGGAAGGCGTCCGTGTCCGTGTGAAGCCCGTCGGCCAGGGACAGGATCCCGAGGCCGGAGCGGTCCGCGTCCAGGACCCACGCGGTCTGGACGGAGGACGACGTGCAAGAAGACACGGGGACGGGGTTGCCCGCCGTGTCCGAGCACGTCACCGCGACCCCGACCGGCCTCCGGAACACTCGGATGGGCGCGCTCGTGGGGCGGGAGCACGCGGCGAGGTCCGCGGCGAGGCAGGCGAAGAGGACCGACCACGCGATCCTGGATGGGCCTCGGCGCATCACTTCGATGGAATCCTCGCCACGACCTGGTGCCACGTCGGGCTCGTCTCGTCCACGTCCACCACCACGATGCGGTGGTCCTCGAACGCCGTGACGAAGGCCCTTCCGGTCCCGGAGATCGTGATCCCGTACGGCCCCGCGTCCACCGGGATGCGGTCCACCACCTCGAGGAGGGATGGGTCCACGCAATAGACGGAATCACCAGAGAAATCGGTCACATAGACCCGTTCTCCCGCCCCGGACGCGGCCACCGCCACGCCCGCCGGGTCCCCGTGCAGGGGGACCAGGCCCCGCAGGCCCACCTCCCCGCCGGGCAAGAGGTCGAGGACCACGAGGCTCGCCGGGGATCGGAGGGCCGCGACCAGGGTCCGGCGGTCCCTCGACATGGCCAGTCCCCGGAAGTAGTCGCCGGTCGCGGACACCTGGCCCACCGCCAGGGAGTCCAGGACCCGCGCCGCCACGTCGTGCCCGTCCTGCGTGACGTCCACCACGTGGATCGCGTTCGACAGGCGGTTCGAGACATAGACCCGGCGGCGGCCGGCGACGACCGGCCCGTCCACGACCGAGTGCAGTCCGGGGGACAAGAGGACCGCCGTCCCGGGGCGCGGGGCGAGTCCCGCGTCCAGCGGCAGGATCGAGAGGGTCCCGTCGAGGATGCTGCCGACGTACAGCCACCGCGAGCGCGCGTCCGGGGACTCCCCGAGGCCCAACGCGAAGGGGTCTCGGTCCAGGCCCACGAGGTCCGGAGGCGAGCCGGCCGGCGACACGCGGTGGTCCGGGTCGCACCGGGGGACCGGCGTCCCTCCCTCGTCGCCGCAACGCAGCGCCGGGGTCTCGCCGGATCGGTCCACCGCGAAGAACTCCACCTGGTCCCCGTCCCGGACCGCGACGTAGCCCATGGCGCCGCGGCCGTCCCCGGCCGCCGCGACCGCGACCTCCCCGGCGAAGGACCCGACCTCCACGGCCGAGCCGGGCAGCGGTTCCAGGGTGTCCAGTCGGATCGGCAGGACGGTGCTCCCGGTCCGGCCCGCGTCGAAGTTGGACGAGACCACGTACAGGAGGTCTCCGGCGGGGTCCACGGCGACCCCGATGGGCCAGTCCAGGCGCGTGGGGTCCACGGCCCCGCCCCTGGGTTGCGAGGCGCAGGCGGTGAAGACGGCCAGGACGAAGGTGAACGCGGCTCTCACGCGCCTACTTCTCCGCGCCGGCCCCGATCGCGGCCTGGGCCGCCGCCACCCGGGCCACCGGCACACGATACGGCGAACAGGACACGTAGTCCAGACCGACCCCGTGGAAGAAGAAGACCGAGTCCGGGTCACCCCCGTGCTCCCCGCACACGCCCAGTTTCAGCCCCGGGCGGGTGCGGCGCCCGCGCTCGCACGCGATCCGGACCATCTCGCCGATCCCGTCGTTGATCGTGATGAACGGGTCCACCTTCAAGATGCCCTTGTCGAGATAGTCCTTCATGAAACTTCCATAGTCGTCGCGGGACATCCCGAAGCCGGTCTGGGTCAGGTCGTTGGTCCCGAACGAGAAGAACTCCGCGCCCTCGGCGATCTCGTGGGCCATGATGGCGGCGCGGGGGATCTCGATCATGGTCCCGACCAGGTAGTCCACGCGCACGCCCTCCCGGGCGAAGACCTCCTCCGCCACGCGCCGGACCACGGCCTCCTGGTGGCGGAACTCCGCGAGGGTCGTCACGAGCGGGATCATCACCTCGGGCCGGACCTCGACCCCTTCCTTCTTCACCAGGCACGCGGCCTCGAAGATCGCGCGGGCCTGCATCTCGGTGATCTCGGGGTAGGTGATGCCCAGGCGGCAGCCGCGGTGGCCCAGCATGGGGTTGAACTCGTGCAGTTCCTCGATGCGCTGCCGGATCTTCTCGACCGGGATGCCCGTCTCGCGCGAGAACTCGGCCTGCTTCGCCTCGTCCCCGGGCAGGAACTCGTGCAGGGGCGGGTCCAGGGTGCGGATGGTGACGGGCCGGCCCGCCATGGCCCGGAAGATCCCGGCGAAGTCCTCGCGCTGGTAGGGCAGGAGTTCGGCCAGGGCCGCGCGGCGATCGGCCTCGGTCTCGGCCAGGATCATCTTGCGCATCGAGGTGATGCGCTTGCCCTCGAAGAACATGTGCTCGGTGCGGCACAGCCCGATCCCCTGCGCGCCGAAGGCCACGGCCATCGCGGCCTCGCCCGGACGATCCGCGTTGGTGCGCACCTGGAGCCGGCGGTGTCGGTCCGCGATCTCCATCAGGCGGGCGAACCGGCGGTAGGTCGGGGCGTCCTCCGGCTTCAGGGTCCTGTCGATCAGGACCTGGACGACCTCGGACGGGGCCGTTTCGATCTCGCCCAGGAAGACCTCGCCCGTGCTCCCGTCCAGCGAGATCCAGTCGCCCTCGCGCACCTCGCGCTCGCCGAAGCGCATCGTCCGCGCGCGGTAGTCCACGTCCGCGGCGGAGCACCCGGCCACGCAGGTCTTGCCGCGCTGGCGCGCCACGAGCGCCGCGTGCGAGGTCATCCCGCCCCGGGCCGTCAGGATGCCCTCGGCCTGCTCCATCCCCTTGATGTCCTCGGGCGAGGTCTCAATGCGCACCAGGACCACCCGACCCCATTCCTTGCGGCGGTCGTGGACCTCGTCGCTGAAGAAGCAGACGCGCCCGGTCGCGGCGCCCGGCCCCGCGGGGAGCCCCTTCGCGAGCCGTCGTCCCTCGGCGCGGGCCGCCCGCTTCGCGGCCTCGTTGAACACGGGCCTCAGCAGGAACGTCACCTGGTCCGCCTCGATGCGCGTCAGGGCCGTCCGCTCGTCAATCAGGCCCTCCTCGAGCAGGTCGAGCGCGATGCGCGCCGCGGCGAGCCCCGTCCGCTTCCCCGCGCGGCACTGGAGGATGAACAGGGTCCCCCGCTCGATGGTGAACTCCAGGTCCTGCATGTCCCGGTAGTGCCGCTCGAGGACCTCCCGCACCCGCACGAGTTCCTCGTGGGCGTGGGGCATGACCTCGCGCAACTGGTCCAGTTTCAGCGGGGTGCGGATCCCGGCGACCACGTCCTCGCCCTGGGCGTTCATCAGGAACTCCCCGTAGAAGGCGTTCTCGCCCGTGGCCGGGTCGCGCGTGAAGGCCACTCCCGTGCCCGAGTCCTCGCCCATGTTTCCGAAGACCATGGCCTGCACGTTGACCGCGGTGCCCCAGTCCTCGGGAATCTTGTAGATACGGCGGTACTCGATGGCCCGCTCGTTCATCCAGGACTTGAAGACCGCGTCAATCGCCATCCGCAACTGCACCGCGGGGTCCGCCGGGAACGCCTGTCCCGTCGCGGCGCGGACTGCGTCCAGCGAGCGGCGGATGACCTCCTCCAGGGCCGCCTCGTCCAGTTCCGTGTCCAGTTTCCGGCCGGTCTTGCGCTTGACGTCGCCGAGGATCGCCTCGAAGGGGTCCTCCTCGCCCTTGGGGGCCTTCATGCCCAGGACCACGTCCCCGAACATCTTGATGAACCGGCGGTAGGAGTCGAGCGCGAAACGCCGATTCCCCGTCAGGCGGGCGACCCCCGGAAGCGTCGCCTCGTTCAGGCCGAGGTTCAGGACCGTGTCCATCATCCCGGGCATGGAGGCCCGCGCCCCGGATCGCACCGACACCAGAAGCGGGTTCGCGGGGTCGCCGAACCGCTTGCCGGTCGCGGCTTCGAGCCACGCCACCGCGTCGCGGACCTCCGCCTCGAGCCCCTCCGGCCACCGGTCCGCGTGCCGGAAGAAGTACGTGCACGCCTCGGTCGTGATCGTGAACCCCGGCGGGACGTTCAGCCCGATGTTGCACATCTCGTGGAGGTTCGCGCCCTTGCCGCCCAGCAACTCCCGCTGGTCCTTGTTCCCTTCCGCCCGACCCTTTGCGAACCGATAGACGTACTTGGTCACCATGGCTTCACCTCGATGATACCTTCGAGAAATCCGCAAACCATCCGAACAGGTCCAGCACGCGCCACAACAGCGCGAGCCGGCGGACCCGTTTGTCCTCGTCCTTCTCGATCAGCACCGGGATGCCCTCGCTGCCCGTCCCGAAGAACCGCGCGAGGGGGTCCTTGAAGGCGTACAGGGCCTGAAGGAGGACGCGGTAGTCGCCGCCGTCCCGGGCCTCGCGCAGGGCCTCGCCGCCCGCGATCCATGCCTCCTGGACGGCGCGCTCGTATTCGTGCTGGAGGCCCGGATCGGGCCTGGCGACCAGGATCCCGGCGCGGTCCGCCCTCGCGCGCCAGTCCGGCATCTGGTCGTCCGCCTGCCGCAGGAGGTTGAAGACCCGCTTGAACACGGTCTCGAGGAAGTCCCGGAACCCGCTCGTCTCGCGGGAGAAGTCGCGCAGCGCCACCGCCATCGCGACCACCTCCGAGGGGGGTTTTTCCCGGGCCCCATCGAGCACCGCGGTGGCGAAGTCGGTCGGGACCTCGTCGTCCTCGGTCAAGAGACCGTGGAAACGCTCGCGCACGAAGGACCACGCCTTGTCGCGGGTCTCCTCGTCCTTGCAGCGCGCCAGGAGCCCGCCCACGGTCACATTCGGCCAGGCCCGCTCGATCAAGACCTTCAGAAGACCGATGGCCTGGCGACGAAGGCCGAGCGGGTCGCGGGACCCCGTGGGGATCGCCCCGACATCGAAGCACGTCGCGAGGGAGTCCACGCGGTCCGCCACGGCCAGGACCGCACCGATCTCCGTCGCGGGCAGGGAATCCCCCGCGAACCGCGGGAGGTAGTGCTCGACGATGGCCGCGGCCACGCCCTCGGGCTCCCCGGCGGCCAGGGCGTAGTGTCGGCCCATCACACCCTGGAGGGTCGGGAACTCCCCGACCATCTGGGACATCAGGTCCGCCTTGCACAGGGCCGCGGCCCGGCGGACGTGGTGGAGGTCCAGGGACAGGCCCGCGGCCTCGCACAACTGGACCGCCACCTCCGCGATGCGCGACGACTTCTCGGCCATGTCGCCCGCGCCCTTCAGGAACAGGCGCTCGCCCAGGCGCTCGGACATCCGGTGGAGGCCGGTCTTGAGGTCCGCCTCGTGGAAGAAGCGGGCATCGTACAGACGGGCCGCGAGGACCCGCTCGTGGCCGCGCACCACGACCGCCGGGTCTCGCGCGCGCGTGTTGCTCACCACGCCGAAGCGCGCGACCAGGCGGCCCTCGCCGTCCTCGACCCCGAAGTAGCGCTGATGCGCGGCCATGGCCGTGACCAGGACCTCGCGGGGCAGCGACAAGAACGCAGGGTCGAACGACCCCATCCCGAAGACCGGGCACTCGACCAGGTCCGCGACCTCGTCGAGGAGCGCGTCGTCCGGGACGAAGCGGACGCCCGATTCGACCTCGACGCGGGACAAGGCATCGCGGATGCGGGCACGGCGCTCGTCGGGCCGCACCACGACGTCCCGGCGCGCCATCTCCTCGACGTACGACGCCGGGTCGGCCAAATCGAAGGGGTCGGGCGCGTGGAACCGGTGCCCTCGTGTGGTCCGTCCCGACCGCACGCCCGCGAACTCGAACGCGACCGGGTCCGGTCCCAGCAGGCAGCAGACCCAGTGCACCGGGCGCACGAAGGGACCTCGGTTGCCGTCCCAGCGCATCGCCTTGGGGAAGGTCAGACGGGACAGGACCCCGGGGAGGAGGTCCGCGAGGACCTCGCGCGTGTCGCGGCCCGGCACGACGCGCCGCACCGCCACGACCTCGCCCTTGGCCCCCGGAACGCGGACCAGGTCCGCGGGGGTGACCCCGTGGGCCCGGGCGAACCCCTCGGCGGCCCGGGTCGGGGCCCCGTTGGCGTCGTAGGCCGCGCCCACGTGCGGGCCGGTGACGACCTCCTCGCGGTCCGGCTGGCGCGCCGGGACCCCCCCGACCAGCACCGCCAGGCGGCGCGGGGTCCACAGGGGCTCGACCTCCGTGCGCGACAGGGACACCGCCTCGAGGGCCTGCGTGACGAGGCCGGCGAGGTCCTCCGCGGCGCGACGGAGCATCCGGGCCGGGATCTCCTCGGTCCCGATCTCCAGGAGGAACAGGCGCAGGTCGCTCATGGTCGCTGCCCCTCCAGATACGCCGCCGCGCACGCCCTCGCCAGGGTCCGCACCCGCAGGATGTACGCCTGGCGCTCGGACACCGAGATCGCCCCCCGCGCGTCCAGGACGTTGAAGACGTGCGAGCACTTCATGCAGTGGTCGTAGGCGGGCAGGACCAGCCCCCGTTCCAGGAGCCGGCGGCATTCCGCCTCGAACCGGTCGAAGAG
Source organism: Anaeromyxobacter dehalogenans (assembly GCA_020722625.1). Lineage (GTDB taxonomy): Bacteria > Myxococcota_A > UBA9042 > DTJE01 > DTJE01 > DYKK01. The sequence continues at coordinate 1,233 of DYKK01000023.1, read as the reverse complement.
GTCGAAGTGGAGCCGGATGTCGGCCTCCTCGAAGTGGAAGCGCGAGAACTCGACCTCGTCCCGGTGGGCCACGTCGCCGTAGGTGACCCCGTGCCCCCACTCGAGGTCGAAAACGTTGTCAATGCCCGACAGATACATCGTGATGCGTTCCAGGCCGTAGGTCAGTTCCACCGGAACGGGGTCCAGTTCAAAGCCGCCCACCTGCTGGAAGTAGGTGAACTGCGTGACCTCCATCCCGTCCACCCAGACCTCCCACCCGAGCCCCCAGGCCCCGAGCGTCGGGGATTCCCAGTCGTCCTCGACGAAGCGGATGTCGTGGTCCAGCGGGTCAATGCCCAGGGCGCGCAGGCTGTCGAGGTACAGGTCCTGCGCGTTGAGCGGCGCGGGCTTCATCACGACCTGGAACTGGTAGTAGTGCTGGAGGCGGAACGGGTTCTCGCCGTACCGCCCGTCCGTGGGGCGGCGCGAGGGCTCTACGTAGGCCGCGTTCCACGGCTTCGGTCCGAGGCATCGCAGGAAGGTGGCCGGGTTGAAGGTCCCCGCGCCCTTCTCGATGTCGTACGGCTGCACGATCAGGCAGCCCCTGCGCGCCCAGAACTCCTGGAGCCGCAGGATCACGTCCTGGAACGTCATGGTCCCACGTCCCGCCCAAGGCGGGGGGAACCTAGCAGACGCGGCGGGCGATGGCAAGGACCTTGCCGCCCCCGATCCGCCGTCACGCGGTTGCCCATTCTGCCGACAGCACCTCCGCTTGAGCAACTACGAAGAAACTCGACGCGAACCTGGAGCCGCGGGCACTACCCGCGGCCAAAGCGTCGGTTTCATCCGTCGGGGTCTGCGAAGCCGGTGTCGTACTTGACCCAGTGCTCAACCGGCTTGAGCAGAAACTCCTCGACAGGGATGCCATCGCCACCCACCAGCAGGGTACGCTCGGGCTTGAACGCGTGCACGAACGCGGCCATCCCCGGCAAGGACTCGCGCGAGCGCCCACTCTTGACCTCGATCGCCGTCACCGTACGGCCACACCTCACCACGAAGTCCACCTCGCGGCCTCTCTCGCGCCAGTAGAACACCTCGCAGACTCCTGCCGCCGCGGCGTTGGCCAGGTGTGCGCCCACGGCGGACTCCACCAGGCGCCCCCAGAAGTCATGGTCGGTGCGCGCTTCGGCCAGTGTGAGGCCGGATTGTGCGGCGATCAGCGCCGTGTTCATCACCTGCAACTTCGGACTGGAG
>DYKK01000022.1 GCA_020722625.1 Anaeromyxobacter dehalogenans | reverse complement strand
GCCCGCGAAGCGCGACCACCACGGCCGGACGCGCCGCGTCCCGCAACCGGCGCGAGACCCGAGCCGCGTCGCCCGCGGAGACCGCCTCGACCCGGACCTCGGACCGGGTCTCGACCACGCGCCCCTCTCCGACACCCCCGGCCGCCGCCGGGCCAGGCCCGCCCACCGCGGATTCCGCCACCGTCACACCCGACCGGTCCAATCTCATCTCGTCAATCAGGGAGCGGAACTCGAGTTCGGTCCACAGGGCGAGCGCCTCGGCCCGGTCCGGATCGCGCGGCCGCAGGGCCTCGACCTCGACCTCGATCGGCACGTCCCGTTTGAGCGTCACCAGGTCCCGCGACAGGAAGGCGTCGCCGCGGCAGGCCTCCAGGGCCTCGCGCTTGCGGGGCATGAGGTCGCCCAGGTGTTGGTACAGGGCCTCGAGCGTCTGGTACTTCGCGATCAACTCCGCGGCGCCCTTCCCGCCGATGCCCCGCACCCCGGGCACGTTGTCCGAGGCGTCCCCGACCAGGGCCAGGTAGTCGCGCACGCCCTCCGGCGGCACCCCCAGTTTCGCGGCGACCCCGTCCCGGTCGTAGGTCACGTCCCGCAGGGGGTCGTGGACCACCACCCCCTCCCCCACCAGCTGGAACAGGTCCTTGTCCCCGGACTCGATCACGACATCGAAGCCGCGCGCGCGGGCCCGCCCGGTCAGCGTCGCGATCACGTCGTCCGCCTCGACCCCCGGGACCTCCAGGACCACGAACCCAAGCGCGGCCGCGATGCGCCGGGCGTATGGGAACTGGACCACCAGGTCGTCCGGGGCGGGCGGGCGGTTGGCCTTGTACCCCGCGAACATCTCGTTCCGGAAGGTCTCGCGGCCCGCGTCGAAGACCACGGCGGCGTACTCGGGCTTCCGCTCCCGCTCGAACTTGCGCAGCATGGTCGCGAGTCCGTACAGGGCGTTCGTGGCCATGCCCCGGCTGTTGCGAAGCCCCCGGATCGCGTGGAAGGCCCGGTGCACGTGGCCGCTCGCGTCCACCAGGAACAGGGTCGGTCGTCCCATGGTTTTTCCCTCCGGCCGCGCCGTCATCGGCTATAATAATGCGCTTTCGAGTTCCCGGGGGTTTCGGGTGGCCGCTCGAAGACAGGACGCCTCGCGCAAGGTTGTTTGCCTGAACCGCAAGGCCCGTCACGACTACGAGGTCCTCGAGACTGTCGAAGCGGGGCTGGTCCTGCGGGGCAGCGAGGTCAAGTCCCTGCGCGCGGGCCAGGCGGCCCTCGTGGATTCGTACGCGGAGGTCCGCGGGGGCGAGGTCTTCCTGGTGGGCGCCCACATCGCCTCGTACGCGAGCGCCTCGTACAACAACCATGACCCCCGGCGGGACCGCAAACTGCTGCTGCACGCACGCGAGATCCGGCGTCTGGAGGGGCGGGTGCGCGAGAAGGGCCTGACCCTCGTGCCCCTGTCCCTGTACTTCCGCGACGGCCGCGCCAAGGTCGAGGTCGCGCTCGCCCGGGGCCGCAAGGCCTACGACAAGCGCGAGCGCATCCGCGAGCGCGACCAGGCCCGCGGGCGAGGTGACGAATGACGGACGTTCCTCGGTCTGGGTCCACCCCCACGCCCCCGGCCCCCGGCCAGCCCCGCTTCCACGACGTGGTCTATGACTGGAACCTCGTGGACGCCGTTCACGACCTGGCCGGGCGCCCCGTGGCCCTGCTGGACGAAACCCTCCGGGACGGGCTCCAGTCCGCTTCGGTCGTCCATCCATCGGCCGGCGAGAAGATCGACCTGGTCCGTTTGATGGCCTCGACCGGCATTGACACCGTGAACATCGGGTTGCCCGGGGCCGGGGAACGCGCGAAGCAGGACTGCCTGACCATCGCGCGGACGGTCGCCCAAGAGGGCCTTCGCATCCGGCTGGCGGCCGCGGCCCGCACCGTCCAGGACGACATCGCGCCCATCGTGGAGGTCTCGCAGGCGGCCGGTGTCCCCATCGAGGTCATGTCCTTCATCGGGTCGAGCCCGATCCGCCTCCTGGCCGAGGAATGGGACCTCCCCTTCCTCCTCCTGCGCTCCCGCGAATCCATCACGTTCGCTCGCCGCGAGGGTCTCGACGTCACGTTTGTCACGGAGGACACGACCCGCTCGCGGCCCGAGGTCCTCTACCGCCTGTTCACGAACGCCATCGAGGCCGGGGCCCGGCGCCTGTGCCTGTGCGACACGACCGGACACGCGACCCCGGACGGGATTCGCGCGCTCCTGCGCTTCGTCAAGGACCTGCTCAAGGGCATGGGGGTCGAGGTCGGCCTGGACTGGCACGGCCACAACGACCGGGGAATGGCGGTTCCGAACAGCCTGTGGGCGATCCAGTGGGGCGCGGACCGCATCCACGGATGCGCCCTCGGCGTGGGGGAGCGGACCGGGAACGCGGCGATGGACCAGCTGATCCTGAACCTCCGGCTCATCGGGGCGATCCCGCGGGAACGGGACCTGAGCCGGCTTCTCGAGTACTGCGAGGTCGCCTCGCGCATCCTGGGGTTCCCGATCCCGGCCAACTATCCGCTGGCGGGCCGGGACGCCTTCCGGACCCAGACCGGGGTCCATGCGGCCGCCATCCGAAAGGCGACCCAAAAAGGGGACCAGTGGCTCGCGGACCGCGTGTATTCGAGCGTCCCGGCCGGGATGTTCGGCCGCCACCAGGAGGTCTGCGTGGGTCCGATGAGCGGCGCGAGCAACGTCCAGTTCGTGCTCGAACGCCTGGGGGTCCAGGCGGACGAGGAGGCCGTGGCCCGAGTCCTGGCGCGGGCCAAGCAGATGGATCGAATCCTGACGGACGAGGAAATCCTTCAGACCGTCCGTTCCCATTGAGCCATGCGGGAAGTCGCCATCTCCATCCGCACGACGGGGTGCAAGGTGAACCAGGCGGACGGCGCCTGGATCGCCGAGGCCTTGCACGGGCTTCCGGTGCGCCTGGTCGCCCCGGGCGAGCCCGCGGACCTGGCGGTCGTGAACGCCTGCACGGTCACGGCCGCCGCGGACCGCGACGGGCGCGCGTCCGTGTACCGGGCCCTGCGGTCCTGCGAGGGGCCGGTCTTCTTGACGGGGTGCCTCGCGGCGAGGATCCGGACCTGGCCGTTCCCAGGGGGGGACCGCGTGCGGGTCGTCCCGGAGACGCGGGAACGCCATGCCCTGGTCGCGGCCCTGCGCGCGGACGTCCTCCGGTTGGCCGCCTCCGGCGAGGCGGCGAGCGTGCCGACCCCCGCCACGGCCGCGGACCCGCGCACCGCCCCTCGCCGCGCCCGCCCCTTCCTCAAGGTCCAGGACGGGTGCGACCACGCCTGCACCTTCTGCATCGTGCCCCGCGTGCGCGGCCCCTCGCGCAGCGTGCCGTTGCCCGAGGTCCTGGCCCGGGTGCGGGCCGAGGCCGAGCGGGGCGCCTCGGAGGGGGTCCTGACCGGCGTGGACCTGGGGGCGTGGGGGCAAGACCTCTCGCCCCCCCGCGCGCTGGCGGACCTCCTCGAGGCGGTCCTCGCGCTTCGGACCGGGATGCGTTTCCGCCTGTCCTCCATCGAACCCGACCGGCTCGACGACCGCCTGGTGGACCTCCTCGCGGGCTCCCCCGACCTCTGCCCCCACCTGCACGTCCCGGTGCAATCCGGGTCCGACCGGGTGTTGCGTGCCATGGGGAGGCGCCACACCGCCGCCGAGGTCGTGCGCCTTCTGGCTCGTGCCGCCTCGCGGGTCCCTGACCTCACGATCGGGCTCGATGTCCTGTGCGGCTTCCCGGGCGAGGACGACGCGGACTTCGACAAGACCCTCGCGCTCGTGCGGGCGATCCCCGTGACCTACCTGCACGTGTTCCCGTTTTCGCCCCGGCCCGGGACCGAGGCGGCTTCGATGGGGCTCGGAGCGGATCGCGCGACGGTGGCCGAACGCTGCGCCGTCCTGCGCGACCTGTCGGCATCGCGCCGGGCGGAGCGCGCCAGGACCCTGCGGGGCCGCGAGGTCGAGGTCGTGGACCTCCGGCCTCGGCCCACGGGCGGCGTCGAGTCCCTGGCCGGGCCGTACTTCAAGGTGCTGCGTCCGGGGGCGGGGCACGTCCGGCCGGGTCGCCACCAGGTGAGGGTCGAGGACGCTCGCGGCGCCGTGCTCATCGCTTCCGACCCCGGAGAATGACGACATGGACGACGACCCCCTCGGTCCGGTCGAGAAGGCCCTCGACCACCGCTTCCGCGACCGCTCCCTCCTCGCCACGGCCCTGACCCATCCGTCCTACCGCAACGAGGGACAGGCCGCCCAGCCCGACAACCAGCGCCTGGAGTTCCTCGGGGACGCGGTGGTGAACCTCGCCGTGGCCGAGGCGCTGTACGGCCGCCTCCCAGGCGCCGACGAGGGTCGCCTGACCCTGGCGAGGGCCCACGCGGTCAGCCGCAGAGCCCTGGCCGAGGCGGCCCGCCGCCTCGAACTGGGTTCACACTTGCGACTGGGCCGGGGCGCGAGGAACCAGGACCAGGCATCCGGCCAGGACCGGGTCCTGTGCGCCGCCTTCGAGGCCGTGGTCGGCGCGATCTTCCTCGACGCCGGGTTCGAGACGGCCAGGACCTTCGTCCTGCGCCACCTGGACTTCGCCCTGGCGAACCCGGGCGCCGACGCGGAGGTCAAGGACCCCAAGACCGCGTTGCAGGAGGCCTGCCAGGCCGCGGCCCAGTCCCCCCCGCGGTACCGCGTGACCTCGCGCACGGGTCCGGACCATGCGCCCCGGTTCGAGGTCGAGGTCACCCTCCCGGACGGCCGGGCCTGGCTCGGGACGGGTGGCACCCGGAAGGAGGCGGAACGCGACGCCGCGCGCCAGGCACTGCGGAACCTCGACGCGTGACAGGTCCCCGGGTCCTTTCATTGCGACGTTTGGCAGGGCCGCCCCGGTGTCCCAGGGGCGACCGGCCCCTCACCGAAGCACCTTCACCAGGTGGTGCCCCTTCTGCCCCTTCCGGAGCACCAGGACCCGGCCCTCGACGGCGCGGTCGAGCGTCACCACCAGGCCCGGGTCGGACACGCGTTCGTTGTTGAGGTACGCGCCCCCGCCCTGGATCATGCGGCGCGCGTCCCCTTTCGAGGTCGCGAGGCCGCACGTCACGAGCAGGTCCACCAGGGGGATCCCCGGCGCCTGAAGCGACGAGGCCGGGACCTCGGTGCTCGGGACGTCGCGGAACACATCGAGGAGGGCCGACGCCCCCAGGTCGCGGGGGTCCGCGCCGAACAGCACCGCAGTGGCGCGCTCCGCGATTTGGAACCCGGCCTCGCCGTGGACGATGCGCGTCACCTCCCGGGCCAGGGTCCGCTGGGCCTCCCGCTTCTCGGGGCGCACGGCCAGGGACTCGGCCAGGCCGGCGATCGCGTCCGCGTCCAGGAACGTGAAGTACTTCAGGTAGGCCACCGCGTCCCGGTCGTCCGTGTTCAGCCAGAACTGGTAGAACCGGAAGGGGGAGGTCCGGGCCGGGTCCAGCCACACGGCCCCCGCCTCGGTCTTGCCGAACTTCGTTCCGGACGCGGTCGTGATCAGGGGAAAGACCAGGCCGTGGACCTCGGCGCCCCGCTGCCGGCGGATCAGGTCGATCCCCAGCGTGATGTTCCCCCACTGGTCGCTCCCGCCCATCTGGAGCGTGCAACCGTAGCGGTCGTACAGGATCAGGAAGTCGTAGGCCTGCAACAGGCTGTAACTGAACTCGGTGAACGAGATCCCCGTCTCCGAGTCCATCCGGATCCGCACGGATTCCTTGGACAGCAGGGCGCCGACGCTGAAGAACTTCCCGATGTCGCGCAGGAAGTCAATGAGCGGCATGGGGCACAACCAGTCCGCGTTGTCGATCAGTCGCGCCGGGTTCGTCCGGACCTCGAAGTCGAGAAACCGGCCCAGTTGCTCCCGGATGGCCAGCATGTTCCGGTGCGCGGTCTCCTTGTCGAGGAGCATCCGCTCCTGTGTCTTGCCGCTCGGGTCGCCGATCAGACCCGTCCCTCCCCCCACGACGGCAATCGGCGCGTGGCCGAGGCGCTGGATCCTCGCGAGGGCCAGGATGGGCAGCAGCGAACCGACGTGGAGGCTCGGCGCCGACGGGTCGAAGCCGATGTAGGCCGTGACAGGACCGGCCGCCAGGTGGGACTTTAGCCCGTTGCTCGCGGTGTGGACCAGGCCCCGCCACGCAAACTCGTCGAACGCACTCTTCATGCCGGACCGGTCTGTCTCACCCACCCGCCCTCTCCTTCCGCCGGGATGGTCCGTCGTTTCAACGAGGGGGCTGCTTACCGCCGGCCGCGACACAAGTCAAGCACCGCGCGGGACCAGAGAATCCGCCTCCGAGTCTTGGGTGGGGGCCGGGCGGGGGCGACCAAGGGGTTTTGGCGGCTCTACCGGCTCCCGGATCCCTTGCGCCTGGGGGTCAGGGGGTCCAAGAACCCCAACAACGGGTCAAGGATGTTGGCCCCGACTTGACGCCAAGCACCCAACGGCCAATAATGACAACGACAATCAACGGGGCGAGGAACCCCGAGCGGGGCAACATGGTCCGCCAACTGACAGCCATCATCCAGCGCGAGGGCAGCGGATACGTCGCGCTCTGCCCCGAGCTCGACATCGCGAGTCAGGGCAACACGGTGGAGGACGCCCGCCGAAACCTGACCGAGGCCGTCGAGCTGTTCTTCGAGTGCGCCGACCCAGACGAGGTCGAGGAGCGCCTCCACTCCGAGGTTTTCATCACCAGACTCGAGGTTGCGGTTGGGTAGGCTCCGGGTGTTCTCGGGCAGGGACCTTTGCGCCTTGCTCGGCCGCCACGGCCGGACAGTGCAAGCGTCACGTCGAGCCCGCGGGCGGGCCTTCGAGGCGCGCCCGGCAGTCCAGGATGCACGAGCGGGAAGGGTCCCACGCGGCGAGGAAGGGGTTGAGGTCGAACTCGACGACCTCGGGGAGGTCCGAGAGCATCCGGCTCAAGCGCAGCAGGACCTCGACGAGTTGGCCTCGGTCCACGGGCGACCGGCCCCGGACGCCCTCCAGGATGGCGCGGCCGCGGATGCCGTCCACCATCTCCTCGGCGTCCACCCGTGACAGGGGGTGCAGACGGAAGACCACGTCCTTCAGGACTTCGACGTGGACCCCGCCCAGCCCGAAGGCCATCAGGCGGCCGAACTGGGGGTCGGGCGCGGCCCCGAAGAAGACCTCGACCCCCTCGGTGCGCATCGCCTGGACCTGCACGCGCACAGGCCCGCGCGACCGCGGCCCGCGGGCGAAGCGACGCCGGATCGTTGCGAAGGCACGCGCGAGCTCGTCCGCGGACCGGATATCCAGGATCACGCCCCCCCGGTCGCTCTTGTGCACGACGTGCGCGGCCTCGACCTTGGCGACCACGGGGTAGCCGACCGCCCGGGCGAAGGCCCGGGCCTCGTCGAGGGTGGCGATGACCCGCGAGGGGACCATGGGGATGCCGTAGGCCTCGAAGACCTCTCGCATCTCGGCAGCGCCGAGCACCGTGCGGCCCGCGGACAGCGCGGCCTGGACCACAGAGCGCGCCCGGGCCCGGTCCACCTCGGCCAGGGGCGGGGACTGATAGACGCGCTCGCGCATCCCCGCGAGGTGCACCAGGCCCGCGAGGGCTGCGGCCGCCTCCTCCGGGTACCGGTGGGTCTGGACGCCCCCCTCCCGCAGGGTCGCGAGGGCCGCGCCGGCCGACAGCCGGCCGAGCAGGGCCACGGCCAGGGGCTTCTGCGCACGGCTTGCGTGCCGGACGAACACGCGGGCCACGGCCGCACTGTCAACCATCACGGGCACCACGAAGATCGCGAGGACCATGTCCACCCGACGGTCCGCGAGGACCGCGGACAGGGCCGCGTCGTACCGGTCCGCGTCCGCGGTCGCGAGGACGTCCACCGGATTGCGGACGGACGCCTCCGGGGGCAGGGCCTCACCAAGCCTCGCGCGGGTGCGGGGCTCCAGGTCCACGATGGAAAGCCCCAGGGCCGCGCACGCGTCCGTGGCGAGGACCGCCGGGCCGCCCGCGTTGGTCACGATCGCGACCCGGTTTCCCCTCGGGAACCGGCCGGCCTGCACGGCCGCCGCGAGGGTGAAGAGGTCCTTCATGGTGTCCACCCGCACGACCCCGCACTGCTTCAACAGCGCGTCGGCCGCGGCCTCCGACCCGGCCAGGGAGCCGGTGTGCGACATCGCGGCCTGCGCGCCCCGGGCCGACCGCCCGGCCTTCACGACGATCACGGGCTTGCGCCGCGTGACGCGGCGGGCCGCTTCCATGAAGCGCACCGGGTCCCCGAAGGATTCAAGATACATCAGGATTTGCTGGACCCGGTCGTCCTCGCCCCAGTACTCGAGCAGGTCGTGCGGCGACACGTCCACCTGGTTTCCGAGGCTTGCGAACATCCGCAGCCCCAGGCCGAGTTCGAGGGCGTCCGCGAGGTTCGCCTCCCCGAGGGCCCCGGACTGCGACGCGAAGGCCGCGCCGCCGCACTCGGGCGTCGTGGAGGCGAAGGTGGCGTTCAGGCGGACCTCGGGGTCGAGGTTCAGGACGCCCATGCAGTTCGGCCCGACCAGGCGGATGCCGTGCGCAGCGCACAGGGCCTTCAGTTCCGCCTCCCGCGCGGTCCCCTCCCCTCCCACTTCCGCGAAGCCCGCGGTGAGGACCACCAGGCCCCGGACGCCCTTGGCCGCGCACTCGCGCGCCGCCTCCAACACGAGCGGCGCCGGGACCGTGACGACCGCGAGGTCCACCGGTCCCGGGATGTCGAGGACGCGGGGGTAGCAGGGCATCGAGTACACGACGTCGGCCGTGGGGTTCACCGGATACACCGGGCCGGTGAAGCCCGTGCCCGTCAGGTTGCGCATGACCTCGTGCCCGATCTGGTGGGGCCGCCGGCTGGCCCCGATCACCGCCACGGAACGGGGGCGAAAGAGTGCGTCGAGGGAGCGGGGGTCGTTCGCCATCGTCTTCACACCTGCGTCGTCCTCTCGAGGGTCGCCGACCCCCAAGACCGAGCGTATCTTATTCCGGAAAGTGAGCCATGGGCACGAAGCCCGGCGATCAAGTCCGCGCAGATTGACAACCGGAGCGGATCGCATTTAATTCGCGAAACGTCGGCACCAGGAAACCGGCATCGAGAGGCTCGATGGAAACGACGAGGAGGAAAACCGTGAACGAGAGAGTCCAGGAACTGAAACGGCGGGAGGGGACGGAGGTCCACGTCGGACCCTGGCTCGAGGTGACGCAGGACCGCATCCGGCGATTCGCGGAGGCCACGATGGACGAGCAGTGGATCCACGTGGACCCCGAGCGCGCGGCCCGGGAGTCCCCGTTCGGCACGACCATCGCGCACGGGTTCTTGACCCTGTCCCTGACCACGTGGCTCACCGGGACCCTGGACCCTGCCACGAACCCCTTTCCGGACGCCAAGGTCGTGATCAACTACGGCTTGAACAAGGTCCGGTTCCCGCACCCGGTCAAGGTCGGGTCCCGGATCCGGGGGCGCACGACCCTGCTGAGCGTCTCGGAGCTCCAGGGCGGTGTCGAGGTCGTCCGGCGCGTCACGGTCGAGATCGAGGGCTCGGACAAGCCGGCATGCGTGGCAGACACCGTGACAAGATACTATTATAGTTGAACTAGATAAGCATGGCCAGGCTCTTCAGCGACGAGGATCGGACCGCCCTCCTGAACCTGCTGTACGAACGCTACGGTCATCACCTGCGGGGGGAGCGCTTCGCGCTGGACGGCCGCGTGGAGCCCGGCCTGGTCGAGGTGGGCGTCCTCCTGGAACGGACGGACGGGACGTTCCGCTACGACATGACCTTCTACGCCTCGCTGGCGGACAACGCCCTGTCCGAGGAGGAGGGCCGCGACCTCGTGATCGACTTCATGGGCTGGTACCTCGACCTCTACTTCCGGCGCAAGCGCGAAATCCTGCTCCCCCTCGACTTCCAGGAGTACCCCTTCGGCGAGCACCGCGTCTTCGCCCGGGGGGACGTCACCAATCCGCGACTCGACGCCCTGGCCGACGAGATCATCGAGAAGGGGGTCCCGCTCGCCCCGGACGACCCCAGGCTCAAGTAGGCCCTCTGGTCTTCCACAGCGAGGCGGCGATGGCCGCCGCGAGGATCCCCGAGACCACCGCGAGCGAGACCGCGATGGAGATGTGGCAGCACTCGGACACCAGCATCTTCACCCCGATGAAGCCCAGGACCACCGCGAGGCCGTGGCGCAAGTACACGAAGCGACGCAGGGTCCCGGCCAGCAGGAAGAACAGCGCGCGCAGCCCGAGGATGGCGAAGATGTTGGACGTATAGACGATGAATGTGTCGCGCGTCACCGCGAAGATCGCGGGGATGGAGTCCACGGCGAAGACCACGTCCGTGGCCTCGATGACCACGAGGACCAGGGTCAGGGGGGTGGCGAAGCATCGTCCTGCCCCACCCACCCGTGCCCCGGCTTCCCGGACGAAGAACCGGTCGCCGCGGTAGTCCGGCACCACGGGGAAGACCCGCCGGAACAGGCGCAGGGCCAGGTTGCGCTCCGGGTGGACGGATTCGTCCTTCTGGAACGCAAGTTTCACGCCCGTGAAGACCAGGAAGGCCCCGAACACGTACAGGACCCAGTCGAAGGCCTGAAGCAGCGCCGCGCCGGCCACGATGAACAGCGCGCGCATGGCCAGGGCCCCCAGGATGCCCCAGAACAGAACCCGGTGCTGGAGCGACGGCGGCACCCCGAAGTACGAGAAGACCACCAGGAACACGAAGAGGTTGTCCACGCTCAGCGACTTCTCGAGCAGGTAGCCGGTCAGGAACTCGAGACCCTTCACGGGACCCCACGCGGCCCAGACGACGGCGTTGAAGACCAGGGCAAGGGCGACCCACACGATGCTCCAGAACAGGGCCTCGCGGAAGCGGACCTCGTGCGCCTCCTTGTGAAAGACGAGGAGGTCCAGGACCAGGAGCCCGACCACGAAACCGGTGAAGGCGACCCACATCCAGGGGGAGGCGAGCGTGACGGAGTCCACGGCTTTCACACCTGTTCGAGGTCGCTCACGGGTCTGCCGGCACCCGTCCTGTCGAGTACTTCCGGCGCTCCGCCTCGCGGGCGTCCTGAAGTGCGCGGCGGACCTCGGGCGCGTTCAGAGCCACGATCCGCGCCGCCAGGAGTGCGGCGTTCGTTGCGTTGTCAATCCCCACGGTCGCGACCGGGACCCCCGGCGGCATCTGGACCGTGGACAGGAGGGCGTCCAGGCCGCCGAGCGACCCCGCCTGCAAGGGGACCCCGATCACGGGGAGCAGGGTGTTCGCGGCCACGGCCCCCGCGAGGTGCGCCGCGAGCCCCGCACACGCGATGAACACGCGGACCCCGCGGGCCTCATCCTCGCGGATGCAGGACACGACCAGGTCCGGCGTCCGGTGCGCGGACAGGACCCGGACCTCGCACGGGACCCCGAGCGACTGGAGGATTTCCTCCGCCTTCCTCACGACCGGGAGGTCGTTGGGACTTCCGGTGAGGATGGACACCAGGGGGGTCGGGTCGCTGGACATGGTCTTTCTCCGCAAGGCGGAACGACCTAGCGCTGGTTCAGGAACCTCCGCGCCGCGGCCCGGTACTTCCGGTCCGCGTCCACCACCGCGCGGATCACGCGGGGCGGCAGTTTTTCATCTGCATTGAAATAATCTCCGGTGAAAAAGTTCACGGCCGCCGAGAAGGCGCGGGTCAGGGCCTCCGCGGGGCCCAGCAGGGCCTGGCCCTGGACCATCGCCCGCGAGCGCAGGAGCGTCACGGCCCGGTCCGCCCGCCGGTCCGCGACGCGCAGGGCGTATCGCGCAACCGGCTTCTCGTCCCGGACCGGGACCTCGACGAGGCGGCGCAGGTCGTCGCGGAGCGACGCGAAGACCTCATGGGCGACCTGGGGCACGTCGCCCGGGGGGGTCCGGTCCACGGCCTTCAGGTCCTCGTCGGACAGGGCCAGGACCTCGCGGGCGAGGTCGCGCAGGGCCGCCACGTCCGCGCGCAGGGCGTCGCGCAGCGCCGAGACCTCCCGGATGTACGGCAGGCGGTCGCGCACCCCGACCTTCTTGCAGCGCAGGCACAGCAAGAGATACCGGTCGGACACGTCCGCGGCCCGGGCCAGGAAACGGTCCAGGGCCGGGTGGCGGAACACGCCGCGGTCCAGAAGGTCCGCAAAGCGCGACAGGATCACGTCGCACTCGCCCTCCATGGCCTTCACGTCCACGGGCAGTTCCCAGCGCTTGATCCGTTCCGGCTCCACGTGGGCGAAGTGGGCCTGGTCGCACCGCTCGGCCAGGGCCACGAGGTCGCGCACCGCGTCCCGCAGCAGGGCCTCGGGGGTGGGAGGCGGCTTGACAGGCGTCTCCTCCCCTCCCTGGGGAGGGACACCGGGGTCCATCGCGACGGCCTTCCCGGGGGTCCGCGGTCCCTCGGACGGACGGCAGGCCGCGGCCAGGCACGCCGCTGCGAGGACGATCAACGCGCGCAACCCTGCACCTCCACCTCCGGGGTCAGGTCCCGCACCGACGAACACCTCTCGTCGGCGCACCGGATGAACAGCGGGTCCAGAAGGCCCACGAACCGATCGTAGGGGACGTCCTCGCGCACCAGAAAGAGCGCGGGGCCTGCGGACAACGTCTGGACCGCCTCCTGGTCCTGCACGGGCCGCGCGTCCACGACCTTGCCCCCGCTGAATCGCCCCACGAGGAGCCGCTGCGGGTCCAGATAGACGGCCGCCGCGAGCCGCCCCGGGAGGTCCGCCGCGTCCGTGCTCTGGCCCAGGGGACGGCACTTCAACAGGCCCACACCCTCGACCTGGACGCGTCGGGGCGCCGCCGGGACCTCGCGAAACTGCAAGCGGCCTACCACGGTCCTGCGCGAGACCCCGTCCAATCTTCGTCTCGCCCCGAACGTCACGAGGCGCGCCGGGTGCGTCCGGAACATCGTCACGACCTCGGTCGGGATGCCCATGGGCGCGGTCCGGTCCATGGCCAGGACGAGGACCTCCAGGTTCTCGGGGCCCCGCTCCTCCTCCAGTTGCTGTTGGATCGGGGCGATGCGCCGCGCCATCGCGGCCCAGGCCGAGGCCGGGACGTTCCAGCCCTTCGAGAAGTCCACGAAGACCTGGTTTTCGTATTCGAGGCCGCGGCGCGACACGGTCATGACCACGTCGCCCACAAAGGGCGCCCGCGACCGCGAGTCCGGCAGCACCGGGTCCTCGGTGAACGTCGGAAGCGTCGCGACCCTCGCGGCCACGTCCGCCAGGAACGGCTCAAAGATGCGGTTCAGGGGGGAGTCGGGGTAGCGGTCGAGAAAGGCGCGGGTGATGCGCTGGACCTCGGCCAGGTAGGGCCGTTCCATCGCGAAGTGCATCTCCTCGAAGGGAACGGTCTTGCAGTAGTCCGACAGTTTCTCCTTGCACAACCGGGCGAGGTAGTCGGACACCGCCTCCTGGTGCTCGCGCGGGAAATGGAAGGCGACTTGCCAGTGCCGGAAGAAATAGACGGCCCGGTCGTCGCCCTCCATGTCCTGGGCCCCGTAGAACGCCTCGACGTGCACGAACGTGTGGTCGAAGTCCGCGAGCAGGTGCACCAGGCGCGAGTGCTCGTCGCCCTCCGGGACCCGGGCCTTGAGTTCCTTCCACGCGGCCATGTAGTCCTTGAAGTCGATCTCCTTCTTCCAGAAGCGATCCATCGTGTCGAAGAAGGTCGCGACGGCCTGGAGTTCCTTGTCGAACGGGGTCCCGCGCGCCCGCACCACCACGGCCTGAAGGGGACGCCGCCAGTCGTAGGCGAAGGTCTGCTGCCGCCAGTCCACGAGGGGGCTCTTCACCTTGGGGTACTTCTTCACATCCGCGGGCAGCGCGCGGACCATCTCGTCGAGCCAGCCCTTCAGGACCTGGCCCGCCTCGTCCAGGAGGGCCGCCCGGCGCGCCTCGGACGCCGCCTTCTGGCGCGCGGCCATGTCCTCGCCGCGACACGTCGCGAGCGCGGTCGCCGCCAGGCAGGTCGCAAGAGCCGTTGCGAATCGTGGTGTCATGACCACCCTCCGAGGCTGCTGAAAAACGAAGGCGCGCAGACGCCGATTGACCCGTCGCGGCGCCCCGCCCCCCCGCGACCAACGTGGCCGGACACTGACACTGCCACTGTCACTGAACCTGTCCACTGAACCTGTCCCCTGTCGGTCCCGCTCCCGGACGTCCGCGGTTGCCCCGCCGACCCGTCGCGGGCCGGGGCGACCGGCGCTCGCGCGTCCAGCCGCGAGCGGGGGCTCGCGGCTCCAGAGGGTCGCGTCGAGTTTCTTCGTCGAAGTCCGGCATCCGGCATCCGGGGTCCGGTATCCGGCGTCCGGGGTCGCGGCGCACGTGGCCTTATCGTCACGCGCCGTCCCCGCGTCCAACGTGGCCCTGGCACTGTCACTGACACTGACACTGTCTTCGGAACCTGCCCCCTGAACCTGTTCCTGAACCCGTCCAAGTCCCCGCGGCACCAGGTTCGCGTCGAGTTTCTTCGGAAAACCCTCACGGAATGCACTCCCTGTCTCCCTTCGGGCACCGGAACCGCACGTGCATGTGGCTCGTGTGCTCGCCGTCGGCCTTGATCACCGCCGCGCCGCCGCCGGGAAAGAAGCGCAGGTACTTCCGCAGGAGCGGTTTTCTTTTCTTGTAGATCTTCTGGACATATTCCTTCAGCGCCGAGACGATGGAATGCTCCATGAAGACCATCTGCGTCTCGGGGTTGTCCAGGAAGCACTTCAACAAGAACCACTGTTTCGCCACGTCGAGCGTCGCCGGGGTGGCGTTGCGCAGCGGTCCGTCGTCCGCGTTCTTGGCCCGCTTCTTCAGGATGAAGCCGATGTCCACGTCGCGGCCGCTCTCGTGCGACTTGTGGGGCGGCAGCGGCCCGCCCTGCCGCCGCGACAGGTCCCCGATCGCGATGGGGTCCGCCTTCGAGCGCCCGTAGTTGTGACGGTAGTGCGAGACGCACCGGCGCACGTATCGCACCGTCTCGGGAGTGGCCCAGGTCGCCTCGCGCCGCGCCGCGATCACCCACCCCACCCCCCGGTTGTCCCCGTCCGGGTCCACGCTGACCCCCCCCACGAGCCGTCCGTTCGAGGGACGGCCCACGGACTGGGGTTCGATCCGCGGGGCATAGAACTTCAGCCGCGTCCCGGGCCGCAGGCGGTCCGAACGGAGGCGATTCCACTTCTTCAGGTCCGCCGCGGACACGCCCAGCAGGGACGCGAGTTCCCCGAGCGTCTCGCCCTTGCCCACGCGGTAGGTCTGCCAGACCTTGCGGGGGCCCTTGTCCGCGGACTTCTTTGCCTTTCGCGCCGGCTGCGCCTTCGCAAGCGCGGACGCGGGTCCGGGAAGGCCCCCCGCCACGCCGACCCCCGCGACCACGACCGCGGCGGCCAGCGACGCCCAAAGTCCAGGTCGTCTCATGGGGCCGCCTCGTCCTCAAGGACCACGTGATACCGGCTCGTCATCCCGCGTTCCACCCTCACGGTCACCTCGCGCACGCGCCCGGAAACCCCCTCGACCCGCAGCCGATGTTCGCCCTCGACCACGTCCACGCCATCCATCGGCAGCCGGAACCGTTCCCAGCCATCCAGCAGGGCTGTCGCCTCCTCCGACGCCGTGACCACCAGGACCCCCATCTCGGACGGCGAGTGGTAAAGGTCCCGCATCGGCAGGGGGTCGGTCCGCGACGCAACCTCGTCCCGCACCGCGGTCAGGACCGCCACGAGGTCCGGGTGTCGCATCAGGACCTCGCGGTCCACGTGGAACCGCTCCATCCGGTTCCCCCACGCGGACCAGAATTCGTAGCGGGGCTCCGGAAGTCCCGTCGAGGCCCGGGCATCCAGCGCGCCCGCCTCCGCGCCCTCCACGGGGGCCTTCGCGAACGCCCCGACCCGCCGGAGCCGCTCGATCAGGGCCGCCGCGCCCGCGCCCTCCACGACCCGCACGTCCTGGCGCTGGCCCACGGAGCACAGGGTCTCCTTGACGAGGGACACGACCACCGTGTCCCCCCGCACGGTCACGTCGTGAGCCACCATCCGGAACGGCGACACCCCGCCCCGCACGGTCACGCGCGCGAACGACCCGTCCGGGGCCGCCGGCTCCTCGGCCCTCGCGACGCCGGCGGGGGTGGGGGGCTGGGCCATGAGGGGCCCCGGCGACAGGACCAGCGCCACGCCCGCCGCGATCCCCGTCCACCCGCGCCGGGTCCGATGACCTGTCCGGACCACGCGCACCGCCGGCTCCCCCGTCCAGGACCGCCCACCCACCGGCTCCGCGCCTCACGGGCCGGGTCGCGGATGATAGCACGGTTCCGGAATCGTTTTCGGCCCCCGAATCCGCCGTCAATTTCCGCAGGTCTTTGAAGAAACATAAGATCTGCTTCGTCTCATTTCACCACCCTGGGGCCGCGACGAATCAACGTATTCCGTCGTTCTTGCGAGATCGGGATGACGGATCGTGGGGCCCATCCCACCTTGACATTCCGCGAAAAGCGGCCGGAGGCACCCCGACGGAAGGCACTACCAGTTCACGGCGGTCCAGTGGAGGTCCTGACGGCTGGTGGATCCGAACTCGCTGATGGACCAGAAGCCGAAGGCCCTGGGATGGAGCGCGATGGCCTCCCCGGTGGTTTCGCCGGTGAAGAAGGGCAACTCGCAGGGGGTGGCCGCCAGGGCCTCCTCGACGGACTGTCCCGCCGTCCGCCGGTACAGAACCCCGTTGAGCGGGTTCCGCACGACCAGCACCGAACCGTCCTCCGAGACGGACGCGCCCGTGGCGACGAGGGAAGGGATGCGAGCGACCTCCTCGAGGACGACCGGGGCCGTGGTGGTCACGTGCGGCGGCTTCTTGCGGTACACCGGGTTGAGGCCGCCGTCCAGGCCCGTCTTGGTCACCAGGTACAGGGCGCCGTCGAGGGGATCGACGAAGACCGCCTCGCAGTCCTCGGGACCAGCCGGGTACACCAGTGGCATGGAGGCAAGAACCGGGAGGATTCCAGGCGGCTCCGCCTGAAGATTCGAGGGTTCAGCCACCACGTAAACGGACACGAAGGGCCTGTTCCGGCCGTTGTCTCCGACGTCCGCCACGAAGATCGCATCGCCCTGGAGCCCGTCCAGGGGGCCCCGGGCGATGTCCTCCCAGTCGTGGGCCGTCACGCCCTCCAGGTCGAACCGGCCCTTGACCTGTCCATCGAGCCCGATGGCGTAGAGGCGGGGACCGCTCCCGGAGTCGTTCTGGGCCCACAGAATCCCGGGATGCGCCCGGCTGGCGGCCAGGCCCGAGACCTCGTGGAGTTCCTCGGCGGTGACGGTGGCTGCGACGACCGCGTCCGCATAGGTCGGACATGGAAGAGCGGCGCCCGCATCCGCGTTGTCCATCGGAGGCACGTCCATCTCGTCAGGCGCGTGGACGTCCGCCGGGAACACGTCGCTCGTGACCGGATCCGGATCCAGGGCGTCCTGTGGCCCCGATGCGGAATCGTCGGCGTCCTGAAGGGTGTCGAGGTCGCCGGCCCGTTCGCTGCCGCCGCCGCAACCGGTTCCGGGGAGACAGAACGACAGGACCCACACCGTTCGGGCCCGGAGGACGACATTGCCTGAACGCCGGACCATCCCTTTCTCCTTCTTTCAAGTACCTTGGCCGGGCGCGACCGAGGCGATCAGCACCCGCCGCGACATCATAACCACCCGGCGCGAAGGGCGCTATCCCCTTCCATCCAACCAGATCCGCCAAGAGGCACTCCGGCCTTCCGCGGGGTCCCGTTCCCGAGGACGCACGACCTGACCGTCCTGGTCGGGATCGCCGGCCTGGACCTTGGGCTTGGGGTTGACTCCCGGTTTGCGTGACTGGATAATCCTCGCCGGGAGGCAGCCTGTGGGCGAAGCGTCCTGCCACCCGGCGAGGGCCCTGGGGGTCCTGGTGACCGGCGTCATCCTGGCATGCGGCGGTCCAGTCCCTTCGAGGGGGGACGACCGGGGGGATGGACCGGACTCGCCACCGGACCCGGGGCCGGCGCACGACGAGATCGGGGAGACGCCGGATGCGGCGACCTCCGACTGGTCGCGGGACTCGGGACGCGACGCGACGACGGACCCGGCCACCGACGGGAAGGACCCCTGTGAACGGCCGAAGGAGGACTTTTGTCCCTGCGGGGGGAACCCGGAATGCCTCGGGGGCTACTGCGTGGTCACCGACGAAGGTCGGCTGTGCACGTCCGGGTGCGCGCCGGGGGACGCGGACTGCCTGGAGGCGGCCTCCGCCCGGTGCAACCGGTCCGACTGGGCGGTCCAGGAGGTTTCGACCGCCGTATTCGGCACCCTGTGGGTGTGCCTGCCCTTGCATCCCCGCCTGTGCCGCCCGTGCGTGACGGATGAGGACTGCGCCTCCCATGTCGAGGCGGTGTGCGCGCCATACGGTCTGGAAGGGTCGTTTTGCGCCACGCGTTGCGACCACGTCGTGACGTGCCCGGAGGGCTACGACTGTCTCGAAATCGTCAGGGGCTCAACGGACCGGGTGACCGCGTGCATCCTCGCCGGCGGACAGTGCCCCTGTTCTCCGTTGTCGGTGTCCGATGGGGCCTCCACGCGATGCGGAAAGAGCAACACGTTCGGGACGTGCACCGGGACGCGCGTCTGCGCCGCGGACGGCCTGTCGCCGTGCGATGCGAAGGAGCCGCGCGGCGAGACCTGCGACGGCGAGGACGACGATTGCGACGGCGCCACCGATGAGGGGTTCCCGGATACGGACTCGGACGGGGTCCCGGATTGCCTGGACCCGGATGACGACGACGACGGCGTGCCCGACGGACTCGACGACTGCCCTTTTGCCCACGACCCCGGTCAGCCGGACCTCGACGGGGACGGCATCGGGGACGCCTGCGACGAGGACCTGGACGGGGATGGGGACCCGAACACGACGGACTGTGCGCCCCTCGGTCACGCCGTGCACCACGGCGCGACCGAGGAATGCAACGGCCTGGACGATAACTGCGACGGAGTGACGGACGAGATGGGGGCGTCGTGTACCTGGTTTTTCGAGGACAAGGACGGCGACGGGTTCGGGGTGGGAGGGGGGCGGTGTCTGTGCGCGGCCGCGGGGCCGTACTCCGCGGTCAACAACGCGGACTGCGACGACGG
>DYKK01000376.1 GCA_020722625.1 Anaeromyxobacter dehalogenans | reverse complement strand
GGCCGCGACAAATCAAGGTGTTCCGTCGTGGCGCCGAGATGGTGGTGGCGGATCGTAGGTGGGGCAGTCCGCGCGCAGGCGGCAGTCGGCGCAGCGCGGCTTGCGGGCCGCGCAGACCCGGCGGCCGAGCCACGTCAGACGATGACTGAAGTCCGACCATTCGGACTCGGGCAGGAGGGTCGTCAGGTCGGCCTCGACGTCGTTCGCGTCGCGCCGTTCGGACAGGCCGAGGCGGCCCGCGAGGCGCAGGACGTGCGTGTCCACGACGATCCCGGGAAGGCCGAAGGCGTTCGTCCGGATCACGTTCGCGGTCTTGCGCCCGACCCCGGGGAGGGCGGTCAGGTCCTCCATCGAGACGGGAACCTCCCCGCCGTGGACCTCGACGAGGCGCCGGCAGCAGGCCTGGATGTTGCGGGCCTTGGCCCGGAAGAAGCCCGTGGGACGGATGACTTCTTCGATCTCGGCGAGGTCCGCGGCCGCGAGGCTCGCGGCGTCCGGAAAGCGTCGGAACAGCAAGGGCGCCACCTGGTTCACGCGTTCGTCCGTGCACTGGGCCGCGAGGATCGTGGCGACGAGCAACTCGAAGGGGTCGCGGAAAGCGAGCGCGGTCCCGGTGTCGTCGGGGTACCACTCGGCGAGGACCCGGGCGATGCGCCGGGCGCGTTCGCGCCGGCGGGGGAGGGGTTCCATCGGGACCTCCTGGACGCGCGTCTCCGGCAGGGATCTATATCGCGAGATCCCGCTTCGGCGCTAGACTCCGGTCATGGAAACGACCTCGCGGCAGCGGTGGGTCCTGGCGGCGACGGCGCTCGCGCTCCTCGTGTTCTCGGCCCTGCGATTCGACGGCCCGACGCGAGGATACTGGGACACGTACATCGCGGTGCCCGCGATGTTCATGACGGGGCAGCCGGTGGATCTGCACCGGATGGACGGGACCCCTCGGTACCACTACACGTTGAAGGGGCGCATCCCCGACGACACGTACGACCCGTCCCCGGCGGGCTTCGGCATCGCCTCGCAGGACCAGCGCATCGGCACCGCGATCCTGTTCGCGGCCCCGTTCGCGCTGTTCAACAAGGCGGCGTTTCGGTGGACCTACGCGGCCACGTGGGCCCTGATGTTCGTGTTTGCGTTCCTGTCGTTGCAGCGCCTGGTCGGGGGGGTCTGGGTGCCGTACGCCTCGGCCCTGTTCCTGGTCCTGAATCCGTTCTCGCTGTATCTGGATCGCCTGAACGGCAACCAGATCGGCCTGTTCGTGCTGGTGTTCCTGTGGTACCTGATGACCGGACCGGCGCCCCGGTGGTGGCTGGTGGGCCTGGTCTATGGGCTGCTCGGCGGCATCCGCAACGAGGCCGTCGTCCTGGCGCCGTTGTTCCCCGCATTCGCGTGGCGGCAGTCCGGCCGGGCGTGGCGGCTGTTCCTGGCGCGGATGGCCGCGTTCACGGCGCTCGCGGCCGCGGCGATCGTGCCCGTGCTCGCGTGGAACGACTTTGCATACGGCGAGGCCCTGATCCACCCGTCGCAGGTGGCGCGGCTGGAGGGGTTCCGGCCCACGTTCCTCCACCGGTTCTTCGGGACGGAATTCGAGTTCAACGGCCTGTTGAACTGGCCGTTCCACGACCACGTCGTGCGCACGCCGCACTTCGCCTTCCCCACGCTCCTGCACTGGCCGTTGACCGCGCTGAAGTCGTTCGGCCTCGTCGCGTCGGCCCTGGCGGTCGTGGGGGTGGCCGCCCTCGCACGGCGGCGCCGGTTCGAGGCCGCGGCCCTGGGTTTCTGGTGCGCGATCGTGGCGCTGCTGTTCGCCTTCCAGGAGAACTGGGAGGAACTGAAGCAGACGTTCATGGCCCTGCACCTGTTCCCCGTGGCGGCGTTCCTGGCCGCGGGGCTGTCGTGGTTGTGGAGGGGACGACGCGAGACCCGGCGGTGGGCGGCGGTCGCGGTCGTGGCCGCGGGCTTCGGGGCGGCGGCGCGGTCCGCGGCCCTGCTGGAAGTCCCGGCGGACGAACGCTGGTACGTCCGCTTCCCTCACGCGGCCCGCAACGACTCGGGCCTGGACGGCCTGCCCGAGGAGCGGCGCAAGGACTGGCACTTCTTCCACACCCGCGAGACCCCGGCCGAGATCGCCCGGGAGCGGGCGCACATGACCTCGCCCGCGCCGTGGCCGTCCTTCTACCGCCCGTTCGTGGCGCCCCCGCCCGACGGGTGGGACCGCATCGCGCGAGAGCCGTTCGAGCGCGGGCACCGGACCCTCGCGGTGTGGAGTTACATCTATGAGTGAGGGAATCGCCGGGGGGGAGCGCCCGTTCCGCGTCACGATGATCCGGTGCGCGACCCTGCTCCTGGAGTGGGGCGGGTTCCGCGTCCTGACCGACCCGTGGTTCTCGATGCGCCTGTGGGTGATCCCGTGCCTGCGGCGACCCGGGGTCGCCGTGGAGGCCCTGCCGCCCGTGGACGCGGTCCTCGTGTCGCACCTGCACCCGGACCACTGGGACGCGCGCGCGGTCGCCCGCCTGCGGCCGGCGCCCCGGACGGTCCTGTTCCCGCCGGGGGGCCTCGCGCGGGCGGGGACGGCCGGCCCGGGGTGGAGGGAGGTCGCCCCATGGACCGACACGCTCGTGGGCGAGGTGCGGGTCTTCGCGGTCCCGGGGCCCCACACGGGCCCCGGGCCGGACGAGGTCAACTACGTCCTGGACTTCCCGGGGTTCGGGAGGGTCTTCTTCGGGGGGGACGCGAGGTTCGAGCGGGCGGTGCTCGGGGAGGTGGCGAGGCGCTTCGCGCCGGTCCGGGTCGCGATGCTCCCGGTCAGCGGGACGCGGGTCCTGGGGCGCCGCACGGTGATGTGCCCGGGCGAGGCGGAGGCGGCCGCGGACCTGCTGCGCGCGGGCGTGGTGATCCCGAT
>DYKK01000375.1 GCA_020722625.1 Anaeromyxobacter dehalogenans | reverse complement strand
TCACGAACCCCACTATAACGCGGCGCGTCAAACGTGTCAAGACCCGGAAGGGACAGCCGGCCGGAGGGTGTGGCCGGCGGGGACAACAGAAGGCGTGGAAACCTGGATCTTTGTCAGGTTTCTTGCGGTCGGGTCACCGTGTCCCGCGGTCGGCCCGGCGGGACACGCGCGCGCGGCGAACTGTTCGAAGGGGCACGGGGGCCTCCGCCGGTGTCGCGCGAGATTCCAGGGTCGCCAGGCGTTCCTCGATCGCCTGGAGCGTCTGCACCAGGGGGTCCGGGAGGTTCGCATGGTCGAGCGGAGATCGCAGCGATTTGCCGTTCTGGGCCACCAGGCGGGCCGGGATCCCGACCACCGTGGACTGGGGCGGGACGTCCTTGATGACCACGGACCCGGCCCCCACGCGGCTCCCGCGGCCCACGCGGATCGGGCCGAGCACGATCGCCCCGGCACCGACCACCACGTCGGGGTCGAGGTCGGGGTGGCGCTTCTTCTTCTCGAGGCTCGTGCCCCCGAGGACCACGCCCTGGTACAGCAGGCATCCGTCGCCCACGGTCGCCGTCTCGCCAATGACGACCCCCATCCCGTGGTCAATGAAGACCCCGCGCCCGATGGTCGCGCCGGGGTGGATCTCGATCCCGGTCAGGAAGCGGGCCGCGTGCGACAGGACACGGGGCAGGGTCACCAGGCCCGCCTTCCACAGCCCGTGCGACACCCGGTGCGCCCACAGCGCGTGCACCCCCGGATAGGCCAGGACCACCTCGAGGGGGTTGCGCGCGGCCGGGTCGTTCCTCATGGCCGCGCGGACGTCGTCCGCCAGCGCGTCGAAGACCCGGGTCAAGAAGCCGGGCAGACCGGCCCCGGCCCGAAGCACCCTGCCCGCATCGAATCCTTGCGTCATCGTTCGCTCCATCGGGAGTTCCAAAGGGAGTCGGCCCAAGGCCCGACAGAAAGGTAATCCAAATAATGGAGTATTGCAAGGGGGAACGAAGCCCCACATGACAAGCCCATGACTGCGGAAGCGACGCGCTTCAGACCTCGAGCGACGCCCAGTCCATCCGCGACGGGTCTGGCGGGGCGAAGTCGGTCACGAGGGGCAGGACGGGCGCGAGGCACGTGGTGAGGGCCTGGCGTCGCCGGAACTCCGCGGCGAGCAGGCCCACCACGGTCCGGAACGGTTCCACGGCGTCCAGGGCTCCGAGTCCGGTCTGAGCGCGCACGTGCAGCACGCCGGCCGTGTCCAGGATCATCTTGCGCACCTCGGCGCCGGCCCGGTCCGGTTCGCGGTGGAGCACCACCGCTCCCACCACGACCTGCACGAACGAGTCGCAGTCGTCTCGGGTCACGCCGAGCCCCCGCAGGATCCGGCCCGCGCCTTCGAGCAGGTACTCGCAGACCTCGGTCCGCGCGGGTTCCGCGACCCCGGGGGTCACCACGGTCAACAGGTCGAGGCAAGGGAGGTCGGGGGTCTCCGGCAGGAGGCGGCGCACCTTCGTCCCGTTCACGATGGCACGCTCCATCGCGAGCAGGAGCGAGGCCCGCACCATGGCGGCCAGGGCCCGATGCCCCCCGTCCCCGAGGTCCAGCAGCCGGTACACGCGGCCCAGCACGGGCAGGCCCTGATGGAGGCCCATGTCCATGACCGATCGGCAGGTCGCGTAGAACTCGGACTTCCCGTTCGGCCGGGCCGCGGCGCCGGCGATCACGGCCCGCAGCGCCCGTTCCCCACCCTGGGCCAGCACGGCCAGGCCCTCGTCCCCGCCGGACGGAAACAGCGAACTCAAGACCACGTCCCGGACGGCCTCGCCCGCCTCGAGGGTCTGCGACAGCGCGAGGAACAGCCTGGATCGGGATGCCGGAGCCAGCGACAGGCGCGCCAGGACCGACAGGAGGTATCGCAGGCGCTCGATCCGCCGGGTCCGGTCGTGTTCGGGATCGCCGTTCCCCGTGGCCTCGGCCACGACCATGGACAGGAGGACCTCCGACAGTTCCTCGGCCAGCACCGGCGAGGCCGCGGCCGCGAGGTGACGCAGCACGGTGAACCCCGCCCCCGTATCCGCCCGTTCGAGGGCCGGCAGGAGCGACGCGAGGGCCGAAGCGGTCTCGCGCCCGCGGCCTGCAAGTGTCTCCGCGAGCAGGCACCCGATCTCGCGCGACCGGGCCGGCCGCTCCGAGGGGTCCAGGAGCCTCCCGAGCCACGGGACGCGGTCCGGGTCCCCGCACGAACGGACGGACCGCGCGGCCCGGTCCGGGTCCAGCCATTCCGGCCCCATGCAGGCCAGGAAGCAGTAGGTGTCGAGGACATCTCGTGCCTCGGGCGGCATGGACGGGCCCGCCCGAGGCGACTCCTCGCGGCGGGCCGGCCCCTGGGTGAGTGCGACCCGGTGAGCGACCGTCGCCATGACCGTTCCTCCGTGCGTGGACACGAAGCCCCCTGCTGATTCGGGCATCCGCGGCGATGCTAGACCGGTCCTCCCGGGAATGCCAAATAGACGACGGCGCCGCAGGCTCCCAAGCGAGCGTCCACCACTCTCGCCGCATGATCCTGCGGCCCGCCGAGGGCCGCGCCACCTCAACGAATGCGGCGGCACCTCGAACTCGTCTGCGCCGGACGACGAAGAAACTCGACGCGAACCTGGAGCCGCGGGTATCTGGACAAGTTCAGGAACAGGGTCAGAGGGCAGGAACAGTGACAGGGGACAGGGTCAGTGTCAGTGACAGTGACAGTGACAGGTCCACGTTGGTCGCGATGGGCGACGCATGACGACGGATCCACGTCCACCGCGACCCGGGTCCCGGACCCCGGATGCCGGACCCCGGAGACAGGGTCAGTAACAGCGGTCAGTGACAGTGTCAGTGTCAGTGTCAGCGCCAGGACAACGTCGGTCGCGGGGGACGGGGCG
>DYKK01000374.1 GCA_020722625.1 Anaeromyxobacter dehalogenans | reverse complement strand
CGGCCGCCCGATCTCGCCCAGGAGCCGCCGCAGGGGCACCGCCTCCGGCCCGACCACGTTGTACACCCCCCGCACCCCGGGCTTGAGCGACCGGATCAGGGCCTCGACCACGTCGTCCTCGTGGATCAGCTGGACCATCGGGTCGTACCCCATCACGACCGGGATGCGCTCCAGCCGCAGGTAGTTCGACGGCGCGTTGTGAACGTGTCCCACGATGTGGACCGGTCGCAGGATCACCGTCTCGATGCCGGGGTGTTTCCAGAAGAACGTGTTGGCGTACATGTCCACAAGGATCAGGTCCCGGATGTCCCCGAAGCGCTCGGCCGCCATCAGGGGCGTGTCCTCGGTGATGAACTGCGTGTTGTCCGCCCGTGGCCCATAGACGTTGGCGCTCGACAGGACCACGACCTTCGGGATGTGATATTTCAGACAGTAGTCCAGGATCGCCCGCGTGCCCATCACGTTGAAGGAGTGGTGCTCCTCCGCGTCCATGCGCGGGTCGTGCATGATCGCCATGTGGATCACGGCCCGCAACGGCTCCTTCGCGAAGACGTCCTGGACCTTCTTGCGGCGGATGTCGATCTGGAAGTGCTTGATGTCCTTGGGTCGGCCCGGGAAGGGCCGGCGGTCCAGGCCGACCACGTCGCACTCGCGGTGCAACCTCCGGGCGAGGTTCCGGCCCAGCCTCCCGCAGATCCCGGTCAGGACGACCGCTCCCTCTGGGTCGTAAGGCATGGTGTCACCAGAACACGTGCCGCCGCTCGCGCAACCCCCGGTGGATCAGGGCCTGCAACGTGGACCGCACCGTCTTCACCTTCCGGTCCACGCGCTCGTCCTCCTCGTCCGGCTCCCCGCGGAACTCGACCGGCTCCCCGAAGTACAGGCGATACCGGACCGGCAGCGGGAACGGGATCGGCGTGATCGGGAACGAGGGCGCCCCGATCATCCGCGCCAGGCTCCTCGCGTTGTGGAACGACGGGGCCTGCTCCTCCCCGCCGATGATCGCAACCGGGACGATGGGGGCCCTCGTCTGGAGGGCCAGGCGCAGGAACCCGTGGCCGAACTCCGCCAGTTTGTATCGCTCCGAGAACGTCTTGCTGATCCCGCGCACCCCCTCGGGGAAGACCGAGATGCACTCGTCGCGCTCCAGGAGCCGCACGCTGTTGTCCGGGGTCCCGACCACCTGTCCCGTCCGCACCATGAAGTAACTGACGAAGGGCAGCGTGGGGACCCACTTCTCGACCATGCTGCGCACCATCCGGGGCTCCTCGGGCTCGACCATCATCGCCGTGGCCAGGATCATCCCGTCCACCGGGATCTGCCCCGAGTGGTTCGCCACCAGGATCACCCGTCCCCTCGGAACCTTCTCGACCCCGAACACTTGCGTCCTGAAGTAATACTTGTAGAAAACAAGTACCCAGGGCGCGACCGCCCGCACGTAGTCCGGGCTGTACCCAAACGGATCGAAGCCGAACTCGTTGAGGTTGTCCCTGGGAAGACGCTCCACCCGCGCCATTTCCGTCTCGAGGCCCAAGGCGCGGACCATCGCGTCCCCCAGCATCTCCGATTCCCGGATCACCCGGGTCGGATTCTATCCCAACTCCCGCGAACGGACTACACTACCGGCGTGAAGAGCCCCCCCTCCAGCGTGGGCGCAGGCGTGGGCGGAATCAGCGGCTCCAGGATGAACGGGCGCGGTCCGGTGACCACGTCCCACCGGGGTCTCATCCGGACCACGGTCACCGTCGTCCTCCTTCTCTTCCCCGCCCTTCCGGATGCGTGGGCTTCCACCCCCGAGCCCTCCCGGTCCGTGAGCCTCCCGTCCGACGAACTCCCGCCCGCCCTCCTGGACCCGACGCGCAGGCTCCTGGCGGCCCTCCGCGTCCACGAGGTGGCGTCCGTCGAGGACCGCATCGAATCGCTCGTGGCGCTGCGCCGCGCGGCCCTGATCGCCGACCTGACACCGGTCGCCGCCGCCTTCGTGGCCCGCTTCCGCCACGAGAGCCCCGCCCTGGACGCCGGCGACGCCATCCGGATCGCGTACGCGGCCGTGGAACTCGCCCCGGACTTCCCCCCCCTGTATTTCAACGTCGCCGCGACGTACTGGACCCAGGACCCCGCATCGGTCGGGCCGATGTCCCGCGCGGTCCTGGACGGCTTCCGGGCACTCGTCCGATACCCCAGGGGGCTCGCGACCCTGGTGGGGAACCTCGCCTTCCGAGCCTCTCTGGCTTTGTCGGTCACCCTCGTCCTCCTGGCCGCCATGCTCCTGTTCCGGCACGTCCGCCGCCTGGTTCACGACGTGGGGGACCTCTTCCCGGCCGCGCCGTCACGTACGTTTTCCGCCTCCGAGATCGCCCGATCCCGCCGCGCCCGCTTCATCACCGAGAGCGGGCTGGCCCGGGCCCTCGCCGCGGGCGTCTCCGGGCTCGCCCTGTTCCTTCCGATCCCGCTCGGGTTCGGGCTGGTCGGGACCGGCCTCCTGTGGCTGATCGTCATCGGCCCCTACCTGCGGCGCGGCGGGGAGACGGCCGTGGCGGCGTTTCCCTTCGCGTTCGCGTTCCTCCTGTGGCCGCTCGCGGTCCTCGCGAGCCTCCCCGCCTTCCTCGATCGCGCCGAGGGACCCCTCCTGTGGCGCTGCGCCCGGGAGTCGTGCGGTCCTCGCGACATCGCCGCCCTCGAGGCCGTCGCGGCCCGGGACGCCTCGGACCCGCTGCCCGCGGTTGCGCTCGCACTGGCTCGCGTCCATCAGGCCCCCGCGGACCCGGTCGTGCTCGCCGCGGCCCTGCGCCGCCTCGACGCGGCCCCCGCGGACGACACGGTCACGCTGCTCCGGGCCGACCTCTCCCTGCTGCTCGCGTTGGGCGGGTGCGACGGGCCGATGCCGGACAGGGACCGGCTCGCCGTGGCAC
>DYKK01000373.1 GCA_020722625.1 Anaeromyxobacter dehalogenans | reverse complement strand
CGTCGCGTGACGACCAACCCCAACGATGCTGGGGCCGCGAATTCCAATTCGCGGCTGGCGCGAGGCCGCAACAGATCAAGGTATTCCGTCGTTCTTTCGAGATCGGGATGGCGGATCGTGGGGCCCGTGGCGGTATTTTCCTTGTTGGAAAAACATGATAGCAGTCAACGAGTCGCTCGGCGGAGAGGGGGCCGGACATGGCGGTCGAGTTCCTGGCGTCCGCGCGATGGACCCACGGGATGGTCCCGGAGGACCTGGAAGCGTTGGCGACCCGGTTCTCGGAGCGCGGGTTTCAGTCCGGGGACCTGGTGGCAGCCCAGGGGGACGACGCCGGATGGGTGTGGGTCGTCCGGGAAGGTCGGGTCGGGGTCACGTGGCGGGACCCCGAGGACGGACTCGAATACGTCGGGGCGGACCTCCTGCCCGGGGACGACGCGGGACTCGTCGAGTGCCTCGCGGGTTCCGCGTATCGGGCCTCGCTCATCGCCGCCGAGCCGTCCACCCTGCTCGCCCTCGACCGCGAGACGTTGCGCTCCTTCCTGGGCTCGCGACCCGCCGCGTCCGGGGCCGTGCTCCTGGAGATTGCGGCCCGCTGGAACGCGGAGCGGAGCCGGAGGGCCTCGCCCGTCGTGGACCTGACGCGGTTGCGGGCCGACCCGGACCTGTGGACGGTGCTGCCTCGCAACGCCGTCCCGAAATACCGCGCGCTTCCCCTCGCACGTCATGGGGGCGTGCTCGTCGTCGGGTTCGTGGACCCCGGTGACCTCGAGGCCGTGGACAACGTCCGCCGCCTGATCCCAGGCATGAAGGTGCGGCCCGTGGCCATGGACGCCGCGGGCTTTTCCGCGTTCTATCGCCACCACGTCCTGCCCGAGATGGACCGTCGCCAGGGCGCCCCGCCCGGTCCGGACCGCTGGTTCCAGGTCCTCCAGCGCAAGCCCGTGGACCTGCATGTCCTCGAGGCCGCGCTGCCCGCGACCGTTCTCGAGGAGCGGGCGCGCCATGTGACCGGGGACCAGGTCGTGGCCCTGATGAACCGCCTGCTCGGCGAGGCCCTGGAACTCGAGGCCAGCGACATCCACGTCGAGCCCGGCGAGCGGGAACTGGTCGTGCGCTACCGCGTGGACGGACGGCTCAAGAAGCGCCCGGAGCCGCTGGACCTTCGCTACGCGCTTCCCCTGGTGTCGCGGCTCAAGGTTCTCGCCAACATGGACATCGCCGAGAAGCGCAAGCCCCAGGACGGCCGCCTCGCGATCCTGCACGAGAGCCGGCGCATAGACTTCCGCCTCTCGACCGTCCCGACGCGCTACGGCGAGACGCTCGTGCTGCGCATCCTCGACCCGACGACCCTCCTGATCGACCTGGAGCGCCTGGTCACCTGGGAACCCGCCTACCAGGCCCTGCGGTGGATGATCGCGCAGCCCCAGGGCATGGTCCTCGTGGCCGGCCCGACCGGGAGCGGAAAGACGACCACGATCTACAGCGCGATGCTTCGCCTGAAGGAGGAGGAGGTCAACATCGTCTCCATCGAGGACCCCATCGAGTACTCGATTGACGGGGTCACGCAGGTCCAGGTCAACGACGCGGCCGGGGTCGGATTCGCCAACTCAATCCGACACTTCCTGCGCCAGGACCCGGACGTGATCATCGTGGGCGAGACGCGCGACCCCCTGACCGCGGCCACGGCCATCGAGGCGGCCCTGACCGGGCACCTCGTGTTCACGTCGCTCCACGCGAACGACGCGCTCGGGACCGTGCTGCGCCTGCGCGAGATGGGCGTGGACCCGTTCCTGGTCGCCCACACGGTGATCGGCGTGGTGAGCCAGCGCCTGGTGCGCCGCGTGTGCCCCCAGTGCCGCGAGCCCGTCGAGTACGCGCCGGAACTCATCCGGCCGCTCAGGTTGTACGAGCCTGGGCAGGGTGAAGAGGGGGACGAGCCAGCGGGGCCGGCGCGCGACCGGTTCACCTTCTTTCGCGGACGCGGCTGCATCCACTGCAACTACCTGGGGTTCCGGGGGCGCGTGGGCGTGTTCGAGACGCTGAGACTGGACGACCGGCTGAAGCCCGCCGTCGCCTCCGGCGAGCCGATCCCCGTGCTGGAGCGGACCGCGCGGGAGGCCGGGCTCCTGCACCCCCTGCGCGCCTACTGCCGCCACCTGCTCGAGCGCGGCATCACGACCCCGGAGGAGGTCACGCGCATCCTGTTCACCGAGGGATGACGGGGCGTGTCGTGGGGTCTTCCTGGGTCAGTTCACGTCGGGGTCGTCGGCGCGGTCCTTCCGTCCGAAGACCCGCTCCCACCCGCGGCGGTACGCGTCCGTCACGACCCGCGCCGGACCGGGGTGCCCGCTGGCTCCCGACGGCGGGGCCTCCGCGTCGGCCGGCGGCGTCCGCTCGAACTCGTACAACGTCTCGACGTCGCACAGGATGGGGATCTCCGGCCGCGGCTTCAACCGGACGAGGTCCCCCATCACGGGCCTGCCCGGCTCCGCGGCCCGCAGGAGGCCCCCTTCGATCCGCGCGCCGCGCTTCCGCAGGACCTTGATCGCCTTTCGCTCCTCGTCGGTCCCGACGATGAGCGCGACGTCCTCGGACCGTCCTTGTTCCTCGCCCTTCACGCCTGCATTGTACCTCGGAAACGACGAAGAAACTCGGCGCGAACCGGGAGCCGCGGTTGCTTGGACAAGTTCAGGAACAGGGTCAGAGGGCAGGTTCCGAAGACAGTGACAGTGTCAGTGCCAGGACAACCGCCGGTCGCGGGGACGGGGCATGACGACAGCGCCGCGTCCACCGCGACCCCGGGCGCCGGATCCCGGCCCCGGACTTCTACCAAGAAACTCAACGCGACCCTGGAGCCGCGAGCCCCCCCCCATCTATCGGCTGTGCCACAGGCACAGCCTCCCCAGCGCTTCGCGCTG
>DYKK01000372.1 GCA_020722625.1 Anaeromyxobacter dehalogenans | reverse complement strand
GCGAGGTCCGCCTTCGCCAGGTCCTGCACCGCATCCAGAACGGGCGGGGGGGGCACCTTGGTCTCAGAACACGCGATCGCGACCAGGGTCACGAACGTGACTTGCATGGCGGTGCGCATCGGAACCTCCTCTCCTTTCCAAGAAACGTCATCTAATTATAGCAACCGGACCCCGCGGCTGCAAACGCGGGTGCGACGACCCCAAATCCGCCATTAGTTTCCGCAATTCTTCGAATAGACATGAAATTTGCTTCGTTTCATTTCACCACCCTGGGGCCGCGACAAATCAAGGTCTTCCCTCGTGCTGCCGAGATCGGGGTGGCGGATCGTAGGATGGCCGTCACGCCGTCGCGTCCCCCCGCACCTCCGCCTCGGGCCGGCGGAGGTACAGGGGCTCGGCCCGGTCCACGGGGATCGGGTCGGCCCGCAGCCCGAGATGGGCCAGGACCGACGCCCGGATCGCGTGGAACGGTCCCTCGGCCGGCACGAAACGACCTCCCAGCGCGGCCTGGATCCGTTCGCGATACGCGAGAACCCCCTCGCCGACTCCGAGGACCTCACCCGGGCACAGGGGCGACGCCTCCAGGGCCACGGCCTCGGCAGAACCGACGCGCGGTTCCAGCAGCGAGGTCCCGTCCGGCCCATACAGGGCCGCGTACAACTCGCCCTTGCGTGCGTCCAGGGCCGCGAGCACCGGCACGCCCCGCCCGAACAGGGGCCAGGCCAGCGCGTGCAGACTGCACACCCCGGCGAGCGGCCGCCCCAGGGCCCAGGCCAGTCCCTTCATGGTTGCGAGCGTGGTCCGGACCCCGGTGAACGCCCCCGGGCCGATCGAGGCCACGAACAGACCGACGTCCCGGACCGACCGCCCCCGCCGGTCCAGCAGCCGAGCGACCTCCTCGAGCACGCGGCGACTGTGGTGGTCGCGGGTCGTTCCGTGAAACACGACCTCGCCGGTCACGACGCCCGACTCCGCGAGGGCCACGCTGCCCAGGCGCGTCGAGGTGTCGCAGGCGAGCACGATGCGCGGGTCCATCGGCTGGACGCCCATCCGCCTCAATCTCCCGGCCCCATCCCGGACAAGGCGCCCCACTTGCGCTCGATGTCGTTCGCGAAGACCACGACCATCAGGGCCACCAGGAAGGCGAGCCCGATGTAGGCCGCGGCCTGGCGGCCCCGGCGCCCGATCGGCTTGCGGCGCACCGCCTCCACCCCGAACAGGACCAGGTGCCCCCCGTCCAGGACCGGGACCGGCAGGAGGTTCAGGACCCCGAGGCTCATCGAGAGCCACGCGAGCGCCCCCAGGAACGACACCCAACCCTGCTGCCCGGCCCGGGCCGCGATGTCGTAGATCATGATGGGACCGCCCAGTTCCTTGACCGACACCCGCCCGGTCACGAGCCCCAGGATCCCCGCGACCGTCACCTGGAAAACCTCCAGGGTCCTCGACACGGCCTGGTGCAGGCCGTAGCGCAGCGGGGATTCGTTCGGGACCTCCTCGGGCGGGACCACACAGCGCCGGTTGTGCGCGCCCAGGGGCTCGAACCGCGGGACCGCGGACCCGGGCACCCAGCGCGGGTTCGCCAGGCTCAGCGCGACCTCCGACTCTTCGATCGGTTGGCCACTCGCCCCCGCTCGGTCGGCCCGCTCGAACCGCAGGCGATGCGACACCGCGGGGTCCCGGGCCAGCGTGACGAGGAAGAAGGCCCAGTCCGAGACAGGCTCCCCGTCCAGGGCGACCACGCGGTCCCCGGGCTTCAGGCCCGCCCGGTCCGCCGGGCTCCCGGGTTCCACGCTCGCCACGACCGCCTCCGCGTCCCGGAGCCCCGGGTCCTCGCCCGGCTGGAGCGGCCCGATCACGAGCCCGCGCGGGGGCCCCAGGTCATTCGAGTCCGCGCGCGTGGCTGCCACCACCAGGGGAACGGGCCTGCCGCGCGCCTCGGCGACGGCACGCTCCACGTCCTCGTAGGAATACGGTTCGCGCCCCGCGACCCGCAGGACCGCATCGTGGTCGCGCAACCCCGCCTGCCAGGCCGGGGACCCGTGCCGCACCACGACCACCGGGCGCGAGCGCTCCGGGGTCACCTCGATCCGGCCCACGGTTTCGACGAGCCCGATCTCGCGGAACGACGCCATTTCGACCGGCTCCGGGACCACGGTGAACGTCAGGCGCTCCCCGGCCCGCTCGACCTCGAAGCGCAGCGGGGTGCCGGGGGACTCCGACACGCGGTCCAGGAGTTCCCACCAGTACCGGATGGGCGCGCCCTCGATGGCCGCCACTCGGTCCCCGGGTCTCAACCCGGACCGCCAGGCCGGTCCCGAGCGGTCCATGTTCCCCAGGACGGCAGGCGGAAGCGTCGTCTCCGCCGCGGTCATCGGGAAGAAGATCAGGAACGGCAGGACGAGGTTGAAGCAGGGTCCGGCGATCACGATCAGGACCTTGCGCCACAGCGTCGTCGTCAGGAACCCGTGTCGGGCCTCCTCGGGCCGGGGCGGGTCGTCCGGGTCGTCCCCGAGGAACTTGACGTACCCCCCGAGCGGGAACGCGGAGAGACAGTAGTCGGTTTCGCCCCGGCGGAATCCGACGATCCGGGGACCGAACCCGATCGAGAACCGGACCACGGTGACTCCGACCATCCGGGCCACGAGGAAGTGGCCCAGCTCATGGAAGAAGATGAGCGCGCCGAGGAAGACCACGAAGTAGAGGAAGTCCATCGCCCCTCGAATCGGGAGACCCCGCGCACCAAGATAGCAGCAGGTTCGGCGTGGTGCAACGCCGCAAGCCGGTCCGGGGTCCAGCGTCCGGCGTCGCGATGAATGTGGTCTCGTCGTCGTGTGCCGTTCCTCGCGACCCACGTGGACCTGACACTGTCACTGACACTGTCACTGACCCTGTTCCTGTCCACTGACCCTGTCCACTGACCCTGTC
>DYKK01000371.1 GCA_020722625.1 Anaeromyxobacter dehalogenans | reverse complement strand
ACGGCGGTTGGACCCGTACGCGATTTGGGAGTACCCTCAATCCGACGTTCGCGCGGGCGGGACGCGGGGCGGACAATGAAGGTGATCATCGCGAGGGACTACGGCCAGTTGAGCGCCTTCGCGGCCCACTTCGTCGTCCGGCAGGTCCAGAGGAAGCCCGACCTGGTCCTGGGGCTCGCGACCGGGTCCACGATGGTCGGGTTCTACCGGGAGGTCGCGGCCCGCCACCAGGCCGGGGACGTGTCCTTCCGGCGCGCGACCACGTTCAACCTCGACGAGTACGTGAAACTCCCCGAGGACCACCCGGGGTCGTTTCACGCCTACATGCGGCGCCATTTTCTCGACCACGTGGACCTCCCGCGCGACCGCGCCTTCCTCCCGAACGGGAACGCGGACCCGATCCTGGCCGAGGCCGAGGCCTACGAGGAGCGCATCCGCCAACACGGCGGGATGGACGTGCAGGTGCTCGGGCTCGGGCAGAACGGGCACATCGCGTTCAACGAGCCCGGGTCGAGCCTCGCGTCGCGCACGCGGGTCAAGCGCCTGGAACCCGAGACCCGGGCGGCCAACGCCGCGGACTTCGGGGGCGAGGACCGGGTGCCGAGGTACGTGATCACGATGGGCGTCGGGACCATCCTCGACGCGCGGTTCGTCCTGCTGCTCGCGTCGGGCGTCGAGAAGTCCCGGGCGGTCAAGGCCGCCATCGAGGGACCGATCACCGCGTGGTGGCCGGCGAGCGCGCTCCAGATGCACCGGCACGCCTTCGTCCTGCTGGACAGCGAGGCCGCGTGCCTGCTGACTCGCCGCTACGACACGGTGGAGGACGTGCTGTCGGACCCGTACGAGGAATACTTCTGGGAAGGGAAGTGACGGGACATGACTCGACCAGGAAACGGAGAGGAAGACCATGTCTGAACAGGGTCAATCGTGCTGCGCGGGAGCGGGGCGCCTCGTGGCCTGGGTCCTGGCCGCGGTGATCGGGGTCGGGGTCCTCGTGCCTGCGGGGATGTGGTTCTGGGCGTCCCTGTCCGATCGGCGTGACCGGTCACACGCCGCGGCGGTGCACGAGGCCGCCGGGGACCAGGCCTTCGCCGCCGGCGACTACGCCCGGGCGATGACGGCCTACACCTACGCGAGGGACATGACCCCGACGCCCGGGCTCGCGAGAAAGTTCGTCCGGGCGCGGCTGTCCCTCGGGTCGGTGCGACCGGACCTGCTGGCCCGCTGGGACCGCGAGGACCTGGAGTATCAGCGGGCGTTCCTCGTGGACCAGGACCCCGGGACCACGGCCGTCTCCGAGGTCCTGGCCGGGCATCTCAAGCGCCTGGCCGGGGACCTCGAGGCCGCGAAGGAACGATACAAGGCAGCCCTCGCCGCGGACGCCGGGAGCATGGGGGCGCACCTCGGGCTCGGTCTCGTGGCCTACCGGTCCGGGAAGACGGACGAGGCCAAGACCGAACTCGAGACCTTCCTGAAGGGCTTCCCGGACCACCGCGAGGCCGCGATGGCCCTGTCCGACATCCGCCTGGGCGCCGGGGACGCGGACGGCGCGATTGACCTGCTGAACCGGCTGCTCGCGCTCGGTCCGGACGCCGAGGTCCACCATGGACTCGGGCTTGCGTACCAGCGCAAGAACAAGACCCGGGAGGCGGCGGCCCATTTCCAGACCGCGGTCCAGTTGAACCCGAACGCACGCGAGTCTCACATGGCCCTCGGGAATCTCTATCTCGACGCGGGCCTGTACGCGCTCGCGGAATCCTCCTTCCGGGCCGCGCTCAACCTCGCACAGGACGAGGCCGGACGGACGGGTCTCGCGAGGTCACTCAACGGCCAGAAGCGCTACGACGAGGCCCAGCAGGCGCTCGCCCCGGTCCTGCGGAGCGGAAACGCGGGCCCGATGGCCCTGCTCACGGCGGCCGAGGCGGCCGAAGGCCTGGGCCGGAAGGACGACGCGGCGCGGATCTACGACGACCTGCTCAAATTCCTCGAGAAACTCGAGGGCCGCGCGGACCCCAAGGCGATCCAGGCATTGAAAGGCCGGGTCCAGGAAGGGCTCGCCCGCGTCCGGGCGCCCGCGGGGGCCGCCCCGCCCGCTCCCAGGCCGTGAGCGTCGCGGGTCTCGGGGCACGGGTCATTCGTCTGTACACGTGGACGTCCGCGACCCCGAGCACGGGCAACGTGCGACGATGAACCTTTCGGTGGACCATTCCCTGGGCTCTTCGACCCCGGAACCCGCCATGAGGTCCCTGGGATGGTGGATGCTCGTGGCCGGGATCGGCGCCTTTCCCGGCGCGGTGCCGGCCCAGGAGGACGCGCCCGCGACCTTCCTGACTCTGGAACGGCAAACCGCGTCCCTTGACCGCCTGCTGCCCCACCTGCTCCTGGTCACGGTCCGGCCGGAGCCCGACCCCCTCGTGGACCCCGCGTTCCTCCCCAGGAAACACGGGATGGCCGTGCGCGTGGCGCTTGCGGAGCGCGTGGTGGTCCTGACCTCGGCCGCGCTCGTGGAGGGCGCGGGGGACATCGAGGTCTCGACGGCCCTTCAACCCGAGCGAGGCGTGGCGTCCTCGGCGGCCCCCACGCGCGGGGGGCTCGCCGATGTCCGCTGCGTTCCGACCCGGGAAGGCGGCGAGCCGCGGTCTCCGTGCGACCACGGGCCCGCGGCGGCCCCGGCCCCGGCCGGGGCGTGCGACCCGGACCGGGTCCTGCACGCGGTCACCCCCGCCGGAGCGGGGAGTTTCGTCCTGGTGAGCACCGTGGTCGCGGCGCGCGGCGGGGTCCTGCCCGAGGACCTGGCCCTGGTCCAGGGCCGCTTCCCGGAGGGGACCCCCCTCTTCGACGCGGAAGGGCGGGTCGCGGCGGTGGTCGTGCGACCCGCGGCGGACTCGTCCGCCCGATCTCTCGCGGCCCCGCTCGCGCCTCCGGGTCCGGCGGCTAC
>DYKK01000370.1 GCA_020722625.1 Anaeromyxobacter dehalogenans | reverse complement strand
GGACTACAGGACCCAGACCAGGTCCACGACCGGATAAGCGGGGAGGTTGCGGATGTCCGTGGCCGCGGAGCCCACCTGGAGTGGGAAGCGGCCCACCGCGACCCCGGCCCGTACGTGCAGGCGATAGAAGGCGTGCGTGTAGGTGACCAGGACCGTCGGGCGCCGGATGCCCGTGGGGTCGCGGTAGTACTCGTCCTGGACCTGGAGGTTCAGGAGGTCCGAGGGAGAGACCAGGACGGCCACTCCCCCCCCGAACGCCACGCCGTGCGCCACGGGCGACACGTCCAGCAGATATCCGACCTGGCCGGACAGGGCGACCCGCGACGACAGGGCCACCGTCGCGAGGGGGAACACCGACACGGTCCCGGGGAAGCGCAGGTGCCTCGGGTCCAGGAACGTCTGGATGTAGCCGAGGTTCAGGGCGAGGGTGACCGGCCCGTCCAGGACCTTCCCGCGCAGGACCCCGTTCGGCGTCAGCAACAGGTGCAGGACCGGGTGCGTGATCACGGTCAGTTCGTCCAGGACCCCGAACTGCATCGGTCCGAAGACGCCGACCGAGAACTCCCCTTTTTCGAGGGTGTAGGCCGTTCCGTCGTGGACGCGGCGCACCTCGCCGAACTCGGCGGACGCGGCCCGGGGCAGGACCGCCAGCGCCGTCAGGACGACCACGGGCTCCAGGACGTTCCGGCCGGCCATGTCCGCTCCGCCGTGCCCGCCCCGATGCTAGCCCGCCGGGACGGGCCGTGGCAAGATGGACACCGCCCCGGAAACGGGGTATGAAACCGGCGCGATTCAGGGGACGGGGACGTGCCGATCATCGTCCAGAAGTACGGGGGCTCGTCGGTCGCGGACATCGAGCGGATCCAGGCCGTGGCCCGCCGGGTGGTCGAGACGAAACGCGCCGGGAACGACGTCGTGGTGGTGGTGTCCGCGATGGGCAAGACCACGGATTCCCTCCTGGCCATGGCGACCCAGATCAACCCGGCCCCGTCCTCGCGGGAACTGGACATGCTCCTCACCGTGGGCGAGCGCATCACCATGGCCTTGCTGAGCATGGCGATCCAGACCCTCGGGGTGGACGCGATCTCGTTCACCGGGTCGCAGTGCGGGATCATCACGAACGCGAGCCACAACCGCGCGCGGATCGTCGAGGTGCGCCCCTTCCGGGTCCTCGACGAGCTCGAGACGGGCAAGGTCGTCATCGTGGCCGGGTTCCAGGGGGTCAGTTACCGGCGCGAGATCACGACCCTGGGCCGGGGGGGAAGCGACACGACCGCGGTGGCCCTGGCCGCCGCGCTCGGGGCCTCGCACTGCGAGATCTACTCGGACATTGACGCGGTCCACACCGCGGACCCCAAGGTGGTGCTCGACGCGAAGCGGCTCGCGGAGGTCTCGTACGACGAGATGCTGGCCCTGGCCCGTCACGGGGCCAAGGTCCTGAACGCGGACGCCGTCGAGTTCGCGCGCCGGGCCGGGATCGCGGTCTATACCCGCTCGTCCTTCCGCGGGGATGCCGAGGGGACCGTGGTGCGGCGCGACCCCCCGACCCCCTGGAGGCCGGTGACCGGCGTCACGAGCCGCAAGGGCGTGTGGGCCGTGGAACTGCCCGCGGCGGTTTCCTTCTTCGAGGCCCTGGACGACCTGGAGGGCCTCCCGGGGGCCGTGGACTTCGCGTGCCGGACCTCCGCGGGGGACCGGGTGTTCGTGTTGCGACCGGACTTCGACCACGGAGCGGAGGCGCGCATCCGCCGGGCCCTGGGCGGGGCCGGGGACGGCGCGCGCGTCCAGGGCGGGCTCGGGACGGTGACCGTGGTCGGGGACGCGCTGGGGGCGGCGGACGTGCGGCGGGCGTGGACGGAATGCCTCCGGCGCTTCGGGGAGGTCTTCGGGGTGGTGGCGACCCCGACCGCGGTGACGGTGATCGTCCGCGAGGGCCAGGTGGACGACCTGGTCCGGACGCTGCACGAGTCCTGCATCGGGAGCGGGCAGGAGGGGAATGAATGGGCGCGGCAGTGCGGCCGATGAAACGCTTTGCGCGTTTCCCTCGATAGATCCGGTGCCGCTCCTGGAAGCGGCTAGGCAATTCCCCTGGTGGGTCCGGGCGGCGCGGCGGGACGGCCGGCCGCGGGTCCGGACCGGAAGGAGCACGTCATGGCGTCGTTGAACAAGGTCCTGATCATGGGCAACCTCGGGGCGGACCCGGACCTGGCCTACACGCAGGGGGGCCAGCCGGTGGCGCACTTCAACGTGGCCACCAACGAGTCCTGGACCGACCGCGACGGCAACCGGCAGGAGCGGACCGAGTGGCACCGCGTCACGGTCTGGGGCAAGCAGGCCGAGCATTGCAAGGAGTACCTGCGCAAGGGCCGGACCGTCTTCGTGGAGGGCCGCCTGCGCACGCGCCAGTGGGAGGACCGGCAGGGCCAGAAGCGGTTCACGACCGAGATCGTGGCCCAGACCGTCCAGTTCATGGGCGGGGCCGGCCCGGGGCGTCCCCAGGCCGAGGAGAACGGCTCCTCGCTGGTCGAGCCGCCCGCCACCGACACGGCCGAGCCCCCGGCCATCGAGGACGACCAGGTCCCGTTCTGATCCGGGTCCCCCGGCGTCGCTGCCGGCGGTTGGAGCGCGCGGGGCCGAAATCCGCCATCAATTTCCGCAATCCTTCGAATATACATGAAATCTGCTTCGTTTCACTGTCCCCGTGGGAGGGTTGAAGCCCTCGCCTTCAGGCGACAACTTTGGCAGGGCCTCCCCCGCCTGAAGGCGACGGCTTCCCAAATGCGGAAGCCGTGAAGCTCCCCCGTCTGAAGGCGGGGGCCTCCAACGGTCCCTGCGGCCCAGCCCGGCACCGCGAAGCCCTCGTCTTCAGACGAGGGTCGTTCACTTGGCCACCCTGGGGCCGCGACATCCCCGGCTATCGGACGTGCCGCCGGCACGTCCTCTCCCGCTCGG
>DYKK01000369.1 GCA_020722625.1 Anaeromyxobacter dehalogenans | reverse complement strand
CGACAAACCCACGTGCACCGCGACCCCGGACCCCGGATGCCGGACCCCGGATCCCCGACCCCGGAGACAGGTTCCGTGACAGAGGACAGTGGCAGTGTCCGTGTCAGGTCCACGTTGGACGCGGGGAAGGGGGCGTTGCGGCGGGTCCACGTGCCCGTCCACGAATCAGGTCCACCGTTCGCGCAGACCCGACGATCAAGGGCGCCTCCGGGGGTCAGACCAGGCGTCTTCGCAGGCCTTCGACCCTGCGGACCGCGGCCTCGACACGACCCCTCGACACCGCGCCCCGCCGAACGAGGTCCTCGAGCGTCTCGACCAGGGCCAGGCCCTCTCCCCCGGTCCCGCAGTGCAGGAACAGGTCCACCCCCGCCTCGATCCCGCGGGCCACCACCTCTTCCGGCGCGAACCGGTCCGAGATCGCCTTCATGCCCAGGTCGTCCGTGACGACACACCCGTCGAACCCCAGGTCCTCACGAAGCAAACCTCCCACGATCCGGCGGGACAGGGTGGCCGGATGGTCCGGGTCCAGGGCCGGGTACAGACAATGGGCGGTCATGACCATCGGGAGGCCCGCCCGGACGGCGGCCTCGAACGGCGGGACCTCGCGACGCTTCAGCGTGTCCGGGTCCGAGGTGATCACGGGCAGGTCCAGGTGGCTATCGGCCGCGGCGTCCCCGTGTCCCGGGAAGTGCTTGCCGCACGCGAGGACCCCGGTCGCCTGCAATCCCTCCAGGAAGGCGACGCCGCACCGGGCGACCTCGTCCGGGTCCGGCGAGAAGGCCCGATCCCCGATGATCGGGTTCGCGGGATTCGAATCCACGTCCAGGACCGGCGCGAAGTCCAGGTTGAACCCGAGGTCCCGGAGCGCCCCGCCGATGGCCGCGCCCGCTTTCCGGGCCGCCTCCGCCCCGCCCTTGCCCACCTCGCGCGCTGCGGGGAAGGCCCCGACGATCCGGCGGAGGCGCTGGACCCGACCGCCTTCCTCGTCCACGGCGATGATCGGGGGCGGATGGTCCCGCGCCGCCTCCCGGATCGCTCTGCACAGGCCGCGTACCTGGTCCGCGTCCACGAGGTTGCGTGCGAACAGGGCCACGCCCGCGAGCCCGCGGGCCAGGAGGCCCTTCACATCGTCCGGGAGGGTCGGACCGTCGAAGCCGAGGATGAAAAGGGCGGAGAAAGGATGTCTGTTCCCCAACTCCCTCGATCGGATTGGCCCACTCACCGACCCCCTGCCCACCCACCCCGCATCAATGGTGCTACTTGAGACTGTCAATCATGGATTGAAGGCGCGTCTTCTCCCGGCCGTCCGCGACGAGAGACTGCGCCTTCTTGTAAGCGGAAACGGCCTTGGAGTAATTGCGATTGGACTGATACGCGACCCCCAGTTTCTTCCACGCCTTCCAGCACGCCCCACCCCGGCACCTCGCCAGGAGCCCCTCCGCCTCGCCGAGCCTACCCCCCTTGATCGCTTCCTCGATGGCCTCCACGACGTCGCCGGTCGCGGCGGTGGCCGGCCGGGACGTGTCGGTCCCGGTCCGCGCCGGTCTTGCCGGGGGGGCGGGTGCTCGGGGGGGCGACTGGGTGGCCGGACCGGCGGGTGCGGGTCGGGCCGTGGCCACTGGTTCCGCGGTCGCGACCCGCGGGGGCTCCTTCGGTTTCGGGGGCTCTGGTCTCTCGGTCGCCTTTCCGGCCTCGCGGGTCGAACGAGCGGGAGAGGGAGCCGGTTCCACGACGGCCACCTGGGTCCGGGCCGCGGTCGCCGGAGGTTCCGGTTCCGGCTCGGGCGCGACGGGCTCCGGAGGCGGGGCGGGCTGCGGTGCGGGCGCGACCGGTTCCGCTGGTTCCGCCGGTGCCGGGGACGGCGTGCGCTCCGCCATCCCGGTGGACGCAGGCAACGATGTCTCGACCTCGGTCGGCTGGGTCACCCACAGGTAGGCCCACACCAGGAACACCGCGATCGCGACCAGGACCGCCAGGACGATCAGGCGGCGTGTCAGCGACCGCTTCTGTGCGACCTCGTCGCGCCCCTCGAAGTCCGACGGCCAGCCCTGGCGGGCCACCCGCTCCATGTCCCGCAGCGAGAGGAGGCTCGTGTCCGTGGAGGGCTCGCCGGCGGCCTCCGGTTCGGCCATGGCCGGAATCGCGGGCACGGTCCCCCGCCTGTCGGGCGCGATCTCCGCGGCCTCGGTGCCGCCCTCTCCCGGCAGGACCTTGATCTTGTAGTCTCCGAGCACGATCAGGTCGCCGGGCTGGACCTCGCGCCGTCCGTCCACCCGACTCCCGTTCAGGAACAGGCCGTATCGGGCCCCGGCGTCCTCCACGAAGAACCGGCCGTTGGTCGCGCGCAGCCGCGCGTGGTGGCGGGAGACGTTCCGGTCCGGCAGGACGATCCCGTTGTCCTCGGCCCGCCCGATCGAGACCTCGTCGGCCTCCATCGGCACGATCCGGACATTTCCCGCGTCGTCCTCGAGGTAGAGCCGGACCATCAAGTCACCTCGCGCGAAGGGAGTATATCACTCGGAAAGAATCGGTCAAACAAGGGCAAGTGTCCCCTGATTCGCCGCCTCGACGGCGGCGAATCAGGATTTCGGATTGCGGATTTCGGATTGAAGTTGCAGACCCGCTGTCTTGAGAGGGTGGCGAATGAGGATCCGCGTCAAAGCCAATGGGGTCCGTGCGTTGTGAAATCTGGTGGCGGATTCTGGGTGTCCCGCGATCCGGCATCCGGATCCCGGACCCCGGACCCCGAGGACCGGTTCAGTGGACAGGTTCAGAAACAGTGTCAGTGACAGGACCACGTTGGACGCGATGAGCGGCGCATGACGACGAAGCCACGTTCACCGCGACCCCGGACCCCGGATCCCGGATGCCGGACCCCGGGACCGGTTCAGTGGACAGGTTCAGAAACAGTGACAGGGGGCAGTGACAGTGTCAGGGCCACGTTGGACGCGGGGTACGGGAC
>DYKK01000368.1 GCA_020722625.1 Anaeromyxobacter dehalogenans | reverse complement strand
AAGGGGTCTCGAAAACAAGCAATAGGCACGATACCATTTGGTTCGATGGATGCAAGGGGCAATTTGTCAATCCGCTTTTCCCGAAGTACCATCCCCCTCGGGATGATTCGACACGACGGGAGGTGGCGATGAGCGGGCGCTCATGGTGGACCGGACCCTGGGTCGCGATGCTCGTGCTGTGTGGGGGGTGCGGCGCCGGCCTCCAGGGCGTCTGGGACGCGAGCGGCGAGGTGGACGAGGGCCGGTTCTTCGGGTTCGCGCTCGACACCAGCGAGGCGTCCCGACCGGTCGCGGACTTCGGGTTCGCCGGAGGAGACCGGGTCCGCGTGGCCGTGTGCGGACTGACGGAGAAGGACGGGCACGTCGAGTTCAAGATGGACCCGGACGCCCGGGCCGAGACGTGCGACGCCATGAAGTCTCCGTATCGGTTCATCGGAGACTTTGGCCGGGACGTGATGACCGGCCGCGTCCTGGACTGGACCGGCCGCGAGGTCGGGGTGTTCCGGGGCTATCGGACACGGTGAAGGAGACAGCGTGGCCATC
Source organism: Anaeromyxobacter dehalogenans (assembly GCA_020722625.1). GTDB lineage: Bacteria > Myxococcota_A > UBA9042 > DTJE01 > DTJE01 > DYKK01. Next base: position 2,440 of record DYKK01000368.1, on the reverse strand, counting down.
CTGAAATACGTGAACGAGGCCGGCGAGGAGGACCTGGTCCACGTCGGGCCGGATCGCCCGAAGGTGCTCATCGGACGCAGCAAGGAGTGCGAACTCAAGACCAAGAACAACACCGTGTCGCGCCGGCACGCGGCCGTGCACTGGAGGGAAGGCCGGTATGTCCTCCAGGACCTCGGGAGCGCCAACGGGACCTTCTACCGGCGCCAGCGAGTCACGGAGGTCACGCTGGACGACGGCGAGAGCGTGTTCTGCGGGACGTTCCAGATCGAGTTTCACCTCGACGACCGCGACCGGATGCCCGAGGCCGGTGTGTCGGGGGCGCGCGGCGGGGCCGGTCCGGTCGAGGAGAGGACGGTCGAGGACGAGGGACCGCCTCCGCTCCCCTTTGAGCCGGTCGCGCAGTCGGGGGCCGTGGGAGCCCGCAAGCCCGCGACAGTCTTGCCTCCCGAGCCGAGAAGCGCGTCCGAGACGATGGGCCGGACCGTCGGGTACGACACGGCCGGACCTGGGCGGTTCGAGCCGTCTCCCGAACCCGGGTCGGCGGCCGGGGGCGGGCGGGTGGGGGGCCAACCAATGATTCGCCCGGTCGCCCTCCTGTTCGTGGCGGCCCTGGCCCTCCGCATGGTCCCGGCCCTGCCGGCGGCCGCGGGCTCCGGGGAGTTCCTGGTCACGGACGACCCGCCCTATCACGTCCTGCGCGTGGTCAGGCTCCTTGCCGACCCCCCGGGACCGGGCGACCCCGACCCCCTGGTCGCCCACCCGCACGGAGCCGTGGCGTGCTGGCCCTGGGGCTTCGACTGGTTGCTCGCGGGGGTGGCCGGACCGGTCGCCGGGTCCCCGCCGGACCCGAGGGTCGTCGCGCTCGCGGCCTCGTTCGCGATCCCGTGGCTTGGTGCGCTCGCCATCCCGTGTCTGTTCGGGTTCGGAGGCCCCGTCGCGCCCCGCCGCGCGGTCCTGATCGGGGCGGGGCTCCTGTGTTTTCTGCCTGCGCACCACGACGCCTCGTTCTTCGGCCGGGTGGACCATCACGTGCTCGAGCCGCTCATCCCGCTCCTGGCCCTCGCAGGTCCCCTGCGGGCCCGGAGGTCCAGGTCTCGCGCGGAGCGCCTCGGGGTCCTGGCGTCCGGGTTCGCGGCGGGGGCCTCGTTCGCCTTGTTCCCGGCCGCGCTTCCCATCGCGGCGCCGTCCGTCCTGGTCGGTGGGGGGCTCCTCCTCGCGCGACGACCAGGCCTCGCGGCCGGGTACGGACTCGCCGGTCTCGCCTCGACATTCGCGAGCCTCGCCGCGTCCCCGCACCCGTGGGAGTGGGTCTTCTACTCTCCGTCGCTGCTCCAGGCGACGCTCATGGCGCTTTTGGTCGCAGGACTCGTGGCGGGGTCCGCGGCGGGCCGACTGGGGGCCCGCACCCGGGCCGCGCGCCTCTCCTGGGGGGCGGTGGGAACCGCCGCGGCGGGCCTGCCGGCGCTCGCGGGCCTCGACGCCTTCCGGCAGGGGCTCGTTCAGGGTATGCACTATTTTCAAGGTCGGGGGTTCGCCGCCCTCTCCCTCGAGTCGCAGCCGCTGTGGGCCGACGTGGGTCGCGCGGGCACGCTCGCGACCTTCCTGGCGCCCCTGGCCGTGATCGGGGTGGTCCGGTGGCTTCGGACCGCTCCCGGAGAGTCCGGCCAGGACATCGCACCGCGCAGGGCCGCGGGGGTCCTCGCGGTCCTCCTCCTCGGGCCGGCCGTGCTCCAGCGACGCTTCCTGGTCGCGGCCTCCCCGCTTCTGGCGCTGGGTGTGGGCGAGGCACTGTGGTGGCTGTGGTCCGCCTGCGGGCGCGCGAGCCCGGCCAGGCGCCTCCCCGCGCGGGCCGTGCTGGTCGGGGCGGCGCTCGCGGGCCTGATCCCATCCATCCGGCACGTGGCGGCCCTCGAGCCCGTGTCCGCGATGGACCGCGCGATGGTCCGGGCCGCGCGAACGATCGCCGGGGTGTCGCGCAACGACCCGGACGCGCTGGGCGGCGTGCTCGCGCCGTGGAGTTACGGCCACGTCTTCCAGTGGGAGGCCCGGCTCCCGACCGTGTGCGACAACTTCTACGGCCCGCCGGAGAACGACGCGGCCCTGCGGACCTGCCTGGAGATCCTGTACGAGCGCGACGAGGCGACCTCCGCGTCCCGCCTGCGCGAGACCCGGGTGGGCTTCGTCGTCCTCGAACCCCCGCACCCGGACCAGGTCCGCGCCGAGGCCCCCCTGATCGGGATCGACCCGGACACCCTCGTCACGCGCGAGGGCGCGTTCCGGCCGGCCTTTGCCCGGACCCTGTGGGGCCGCCTGGGGCTCTTCGCGCGGGCGGCCAGGCCGGGCGACTCCGGTCCCGCGGGGACCACCTTCGCCGGCCGCATCCGGGAGGTCCGGCGCGACACGGGGGACGTCCAGGCCGAGGTCCTGCTGTTCTCCGTGG
>DYKK01000367.1 GCA_020722625.1 Anaeromyxobacter dehalogenans | reverse complement strand
CAGGTCGGCGACGCCTGGCGCGAGCCCACGCCCCCCTTCACCTGGCCGGTCCTGGACGGCGACGACGCGCGGTGGGCCGTGCGCGCGGCGATTGACGCGGTGGTCGCGGACGCCTACGGCCTGACCCGGGACCAGTACGAGCACGTCCTGTCCACGTTCAGCCACAAGACCTACCCAGCGGCCCCGGCCCGCTGCCTCGCCGCGTTCGACGAACTGAAGGCGATCGGCATCGACGCCTTCACCCGGAAGCACGACCCGTACTGGGACATCCCGCTGAACGAGAGCCTCCCGAAGCCGGTGATCGACCTGCCGGTGCCCGCCGCCGCGGACCCCGCGCCCGGCCAGGCCGACGGCCTCCGCGAGTCCAGACGAGCCCCGGTCCAGGGCAGCCTGTTCGGCCGGGACGACGGGCCGCTGTTCGCGTCATCCCGGGATGCCATCGTCGAGAACGCCACGAGGGGCCGCGACTCCCGCAAGGAGGAATGAGCGTGCTGGAACGTATTATCATCAGGAACTTCAAGCGATTCCGAGAGGTCGAGATCGAATTGGGCGACGCGGTCGTGTTCATCGGCCCGAACAACGCCGGCAAGACCACCGCACTCCAGGCAATCGCCATCTGGGAGCTCGGGGTCCGCAAGTGGAGCGAGAAGCGGATCGGGGAGGGCCGGAGGGGTCTCCCCACAGAACGCTCAGGGGTGACGCTCAACCGCCGGGACCTGGTGTCCCTGCCGGTGCCCGAGACCAGGCAGCTCTGGCGCGGCCTTCACGTGCGCGACGTGACGCGGGTGGGGAAGGCGCAACGGACGCAGAACATCCGGTTCGAGATCGACGTCCGGGGCGTCACGGACGGGAAGAAATGGTCGTGCGGCCTGGAGTTCGACTACGCCAACCCGGAGTCGCTGTATTGCCGGCCCCTGGGGTGGGCGGCCGGGAACCTGGGGGACGAGAGACCCATCCCGGATCCGGTGCGCGGCGTGCGCGTTGCCTACCTGCAGCCCATGTCCGGCCTGGCCGCCAACGAGATCCTGCTGCCCGCGGGCACGGTGCAGACGCGGCTCGGCGAGGGGCGGACGGCCGAAGTCCTCCGAAATCTCTGTTACGCGCTGCACGAGGCCGAGGACACGGCCGGGTGGGACGAACTGGTGGCGCGTACGAAGGACCTGTTCAGCGTGACGCTCGAACCTCCGGTGTTCGTCAGTGAGCGTGGCGAACTGACCATGGCATACAGAGACCACAACGGCCTGCGCCTGGACATCTCCGCGTCGGGCCGGGGGTTGCAGCAGACCGTGTTGCTGTTGGCCTTCCTGCTGGCCAACCCGGGCGCGGTCCTGCTGGTGGACGAGCCGGACGCGCACCTCGAGATCCTGCGGCAGCGGCAGATTTACAACACGCTGACCGAGGTTGCTCACCAGTCGGGGGCCCAGGTCATCGCGGCAAGCCACTCCGAGGTTCTGCTCAACGAGGCCGCGGGTCGCGACGTGGTGGTCGCGTTCGTCGGGAAGCCGCACCGGATCGACGACCGGGGCTCGCAGGTCGTGAAGGCCCTGAAGAGCATCGGGTTCGAGGACTACTACAAGGCCGAGGAGACGGGATGGGTCCTGTACCTGGAAGGCGCGACGGACCTCGCGATCCTGCACGCCTTCGCGCGCACGCTCAAACATCCGGCGATGGACGTGCTGGAGAGGCCGTTCACGCACTACATCGAGAACCAGCCCGTCAAGGCGTGGGAGCACTTCCACGGCGTCCGGGAGGCAAAGCCGGACCTCGTGGGGATGCTCCTGACGGACAACCTCGGACGCGCGGTCGAGGAGAAGCCCGGCCTCACGGTCATGCAGTGGCGGCGGCGCGAGATCGAGAACTACCTGTGCTTTCCGGAGGTCCTGGAGGCGTACGCGGCGTCTCTGGCGAGGAAGCGCGCAGCAGGACCGCTGTTCGAGGCGTCCGACGAGGATCGCTTTCGGGGGGCGATGAAGCACATCGTCGAAGGCCGCATCCCGCCCGTGGCGCTTCGCGACCGGAACGATCGTTGGTGGTCCACGGTGAAGGCAAGTGACGAGTTCCTCGACCCGGTGTTCGAGGACTTCTTCAAAAGCCTGGGCATCCCGAACCTGATGCGCAAGAGCGACTACCACAGGCTGGCGGGCCTGGTCCCGCGTGAGGAGATCGCGCCCGAGGTCGCCGAGGTCCTGGACGCCATCGTCGAGGTGGCTGGACGCGCGGTGCCGGTGTGGGAGGAGGACGGGGAGTGATCCGCGCATCGTCGCACCTCCGACACGTGCGTCGCACTGGACTTGCATGTCATCCTCCGAGGGGGGTATTGTCAAGGGCGGCAGGCGGATGGCATGGTCCTCGCATAATTATCGGCTTCAGGAAGGTTCAGACTTCGTTCTGGAGCAGGCGTCATCCAGTTGTTGGATGAAGGGGCAGTCCCGAATCGAGGAGGAAAGGCCATGGATACCCGGCGATCCACGGTGGCGGCGTTGCTGGTCGCGGTCCTGGCACCGGCGGGCGCGTTGTCCCAGGTGAACCCCTCCGACAACCCGAAGAACGAGGTGCCCGAGGGGGAGCTCCAGAAGCCTGCTGCAACAGGCCCCGACGCACAGGCGCAGCCCGCGACCGGCCAGGTCCCGGAGAAGGAGTCCCCCTTCGACCCGGGAGACGACCTCGCGGGCGCGTACGTCCAGTCCGCCCAGACGATGCCCAAGGGCAACATGTCTTTCAGGTCGAGGCAGGTCGCGCTGCTCGAGTTCAACTGGGCCGTGCACGACCGCGCGCAGCTCACGGCCGGGATGACGTTCCCGGTCATGCAGGTCGCGTTCCTGCTGGGAGCGAAATACAAGCTGGTGGACGAGCCACGCTTCAAGCTCGCGGCCCTCGCGAGCTTCGGCACAGGCGTCATGTACGTCGGCCCGGACATCTTCGGGGTCGGTGGAGGGCCCTCCCTTATCGGGGACGTCTGCATGGGAAAGGGGTGCAAGAGCTACGTCTCGTTCGGCACGC
>DYKK01000021.1 GCA_020722625.1 Anaeromyxobacter dehalogenans | reverse complement strand
CAACGCTTCGCGTTGGCTCCGCCGACGCTTCGCGTTCGCGCGTCCAGACGCGAGCAGTGCTCGCGTCTCCAGGGGACCCATGATGCGACCATGACGCGATCCTGCAATGGGGCAGGTGCCCTGAAGGGGGTTGGACGCGGGAAAGGGGCGGACGCGAATCGGACCCATGGGGTCGGAACTCCCGGTTGCAAGCGTCGGTCCTTGCGGGTAGGGTTGTTCGCGAGGCGGCGATGGACGACGTCCTGACCAGGGCGGCGCGGGACCCGGTGGGCGCGCTGCGCGAGCGGGCCGAGGCGAGCGGGCGGGAACTGGGTCTCGCCTTCTCGTCGTACTTCCCCCTGGAGGTGGCCGACGCCTTCGACCTGGAGGGGGCGTGGCTGCCCAACCTGACCGCCCCGGACTACCCGGCGGCGGACGCGGAGTTCCAGACCTTCGTCTGCAACCCGGTCCGGGCCGCGGTCGAGGTGGTCCTGTCCGAGGGGCTTCCGCTTGGGCTGCTCGCGACCACGACCGGGTGTGACGCGAGGCTCGCCATGGGCGGGGTGTTCCGCGAGGAGCGGGTCCCGGTGCCGACCGTGATGCTGCGCCTGCCGGTCGCGGTGGGGACGCCGGCGTCTTTGCGCCAGGCGGAGCGGGCACTTTGGGCCTTCTGCGACGAGGCGCGCGAGGCCCTGGGTCACGGCCTGGACGAGGACCTCCTGCGCGAGGCGTGCGCCGCCCGGCAGACCGTCCGCGAGCGCGTCACGGACCTCCTGGACCGGATGGGGGACTCCGTGCCGGCGGTCCGGGCGTACCGCGCGGCCCTGGCGTCGCAGGTCCTGGCCCCGGGGGTGGTCCTGGACGCCCTGGACTCGGCCCCGCGGGACGACGGCTCGATCGCGCGGGGCGTCCGCGTCCTGGTGTCGGCCTCGTCCCTGCCGTCTCTTCAGACGATCGAGGACCTCGAGTCCCTGGGCGCGGTGGTGGTCGCGGACGACACGTGCACCGGGACGCGGGCCGCTTCCCGTCGCGTGACACCGGGGGACGACCTGCTCGCGGCCGTCGCGCGCAGCCTGGTCGAGCGCCCGTCCCACGGGCCGGTCATGGTGGAGCCGGGCCGGGCCCGGGTGGATCGCGTGGTGGCCCTCGCCCGGCGGCGCGAGGCGCGGGCCGCCGTGTTCCTGCGCCACAAGTTCTGTGACCCGCACGCGTTCGAGGTCCCGGTCCTGCGGCGAGCCCTGGAAGAGGCCGGGATCGCGTGTCTGGACCTGGAGGTGGACCGGGAGCCCGGCTTGACCCCGCGCGACCGGATGCGCGTGGAGACGCTGTTGGAGGGATTGGCGTGAAACGCCCCCTCGCCGCGAACCGCCGGCTGCCGCGCCTGATCCGCAACCAGGTGTTGTGGACGCGGGCCGCGAAGTTTCTGCGCCGGCCCGTGGCGTGGGTCACGTCGGGCGCCCCGGTCGAGGTCCTGCTTGCCCACGGGATCGTCCCGTTCTACCCCGAGAACCACGCGGCCATCTGCGCGGCTCGGGACTTCAGCCGCGACCTGTCCGGCCGGGCCGAGGAACTGGGCTGGTCGCAGGACCTGTGTTCCTACTTCCGGGTGGACGTGGGGAGCCAGGACACGGCCCGCACCCCGCTCGGGTCCCTGACGCCGCCGGACCTCGTGCTCGTGTGCAACAACATCTGCGGCACGGTCCAGAACTGGTTCCGGGTCACGGCGGACCGGTACGGGGTTCCGTTCCTGTTCGTGGACACGCCCTTCTCGGACGACCCCTCGTCCGAGTCGGACGTGGCCTATGTGCGCGACCAGCTGGTGGAGGTCGGGCGGGCGGCCGCCCGCATCGCCCGCCGGACCTACGACGAGCGCCGCATCCTGGCCGTGGCCCGGCGCTCCATGGAGGCCCTGCGCCTGTGGGCCGAGGTCCTCGAGACCGGCCGGCACCGGCCCGCCCCGTTCACGTCCTTCGATGCCTTCGTCCACATGGTGCCCATCGTGAACATCCGTGGTACGCGGAGGGCGATCCGGTACTACCGGATGCTCCTGGAGGAACTGCGGGAGCGCACGGCGGCCGGCGTCGCGGCGGTGGAGCCGGAGCGGGCGCGCGTGGTCTGGGACAACATCGCGATCTGGCCGCTTCACCGGAGCCTGAAGCGGTTTTTCAACGAGGAGGGCGTGGCCCTGGTCGCGGACACCTACACCGGGGCCTGGAGCGTGTCGCAGATGGTGGACGAGTCGGACCCCGTCGGGGGGCTCGCGCGGGCCTACACGGACATCCTGTTGAACCATGGGGCCGAGCACCGGGTACGGGTGGTGTCACGGCTCGTCCAGGAGTACGGCGCCTCGGGGTTCATCCTGCATTCGAACCGGTCGTGCAAGCGATACTCGCTCGGGCAGTACCGCGTGGAGCGGGAGGTGTCGCAGAAGACCGGTGCGGTCGGGGTGGTCATCGAGGCCGACATGGCCGACCCCCGTCTGACGGACTTCGATTCTCTTCGCCAGCGCCTGGCGCCGTTCTTCGAGGTGGTTCGGGGAGGGACGTGACGGGAAACGTCCCGGGGGACTGGCCTTAGGGTCAGGCCTGCTGCCCTCCGTGGACCCGGGGCCGGACCTTCCGCCCGGGGGTCCTGGAGCGGGAAGACCCCTTCGCCTCCTGGACGATCTCCGACAGGTGGTACTTCTTCAGGACGCCGAGCATCGCCTCCTGGGCCTCGGCCCAGATCGGGTGCATCCGGCACTCCCCGCTGAAGCGGCACTCCTGCGGGTACAGCAGACAGGCGTTCAGCGAGATCGGGCCTTCCATGGCCACGATCACGTCGGCCAGGGCCACCTCGCTCGGGGCCTTGGCCAGGCGGTACCCTCCGGTCTTGCCGCAGGCGGACTGGACGAGGCCGGTCTGGGCCAACCTCTGCATCACCTTGGCGAGGAACTGGGGCGGGATGTCCTCGGCCTCCGCGATCTCCTGGATGGCGAACCAGCGCGCCTCGGGCCGCGAGGCGAGGAAGCGCAGGGCCCGGATCGCGTATTCTCCGGCGCGGGTCAGCCTCATGGCGTCCTCCGAAACCCCACCCGACCGTAGCCTACGCGATTCGCTTCGGTATTGTCCATGATCCATCTCGACGTTCAAGATTGTCCGAGTTGGCCTCGATCCTCTGAAAGGGGCAGTGGCAGGGGCAGGGACAGGGGACAGGGACAGGGGGCAGGGGGCAGGGACAGTGACAGTGACAGTGTCCGTGTCAGTGCCGCGTTGGACGCGGGGGACGGGGCGTCGCCGGGTCCCGGATCCGCCGTCAATTTCCGCAAGTCTTTGAATAAACATGAAATCTGCTTCGTCTCATTTCACCACCCTGGGGCCGCGACTTCCAGGTCGCGGCTGGGACGGGACCGCGACGAATCAACGTATTCCGTTGTTCTTCCGAGATCGGCATGACGGCTCGTGGGGGTTCGCCTGGCCGGGAACGTCCGTCGAGTCGTGCGGTATGATTGGTTCCGTGTTTCCGAAGGAGTGGGATGATGAGGGCCTTCCTGGTGTAGGTGATCGTGATTTTCACGGGGGCCTGTGGGGGTGGAGGAACGGGGGGAGGAAACGACCCGGATGCCGGCCCTCCGGACGACACCGGAGGGACGGGAGAGGAGGTGGAGACCAGAATGGACCTGCCGGAGGACCCGGGCGGCCCCCCCGTGTGGGAGTCCTGGTACGAGCCCGGGGTCGAGAAGCGCGGGGCCGTGTGGGTCCTGCGCCTGAAGGGGACCTACTACGAGATGGGCCGGCAGCACGCGACCCTGATGAGGGACCAGATCCTGGAGGGCGTCGCCTACATCGAGGGGTCGGAACTGGGCCTGCTCGAACCCATGATGAAGACCATGGGCTTCCTCGATGAGGCGTACGCGCAGAGTTACGACTCGATCTTTGAAGAATGCCGCGGCATGGCCGACGTGCTCGGGGCCGAGGGCTGGACCCTGGACCGTTGCCTGTCCCTGGCATACGGGGACGTCTTTCTCGAACACCTGAAGGCCGGCGGGCCCGGTTGCTCTCAGTTCGTGGTCACCGGAGCGGGGACCGTGGAAGGCGTCCTGGTCCATGGTCGCAACATGGACTGGGACCGCATCGACTACCTGTTGACGTACCCGGTCGTCATCGTCCGGCACCCGGAGGGCCGCGTCCCGTACGCGGTCGTGGGCTTCCCGGGGTGCGTGGCCCCCTACAACGGGGTCAACGCGGCGGGCCTGTCCGTGGCCTCGAACGAGGCGAACTCGGACAACGACATTGACCGGGTGGGGCGCTCGCACGTGCAGATGATCGCGGAGGTCCTGGGGACCGCGACAGGGCTCGCCGAGGCGCGGGCGTTTCTCGAGGCGCTGGACCACATGACCGCCGAGATCCTGGTCGTGGCGGACGGGGCGCACGACACGGCCGCGGTCTTCGAGATGAGCGCGACCCACCTGGGGGTGCGCGAGATGGGCGAGGACCGCGTCGTGTTCGCGACGAACCATTTCGTGGACCCGGCGATGGCGCCGTACCATCTGGCCTACGGCCCGGAGAAGTCCTCCATGACCCGGTATCAGCGGCTCGGCCAGCTGGTCCCGCCCGACGGGGTGGAGACCCGGTACGGGACCTTCGACCCCGAAGGGGCCGTCCGCGTCCTGCGGGACCGCCACAACCCCTACACGGGAGAGGACGCGCCCGTGGACCTGTTCGATGGGGCCGGGACCATCGCGAACAACGGCAACATCTGGTCCATCGTGTTCGTGCCCGGGCGCGGGGAGTTGTACGTGGCCGCGGGGCCGGTCCCGATCCCGATGAACCCTTATGTCGGATTTTCCCTGGACGAACTGCTCGGGTGGCCGGGCACGACATCACCGCCCACTCTGGACCCGCCGGAGGGGTGAGGGGCCCTGGGGGGCTCCTCTATGGGGCCTGCGATTCCCGGACGATACTGGAGATCGGAGGGCCGCCGCGGAGCCGGGGCGCGGCGTCCGGCATGGACGGCATGAGGTTGCCTTGAGATGGGACCTCGACAGGGGGGAGGGCGGGATCGGACGCGCGGTCCTGTCCGAGTGGCTGTTCCCCGTGATCGTCGCCGCGGTCCTGGGCTGCGCCGGGGACCGTGGGCCCCCGGAGGCCGGACCCTCCGCGTCTCCGGCGGGGGATGCCTGTCCGGCGGGCTCTCGCGTCCCGGACCGGGTCCGGTTCGGACTCGTCGGATTCTGGGGGACCCGGACCCAGGAGGAGGCCTTCGAGCCCGTGGCCCGCTTCCTGTCCGCGCGGATCGGGGTCCCGGTGGACCTCGTCGCGGCCTCCCGGTACGACGAACTCGCCGACTGGATCTTCGAAGGAAGGGTGGAAGTCGCCCTGGTGCCTCCCCTCGCTTACGTGAAGGCGAAGACACGGGTCCCATGCCTCCGCCTGCTGAGAACCATGGTCGTGGACGGTACGGTGCACTATTCGGGGTACATCGTGGTCCGGGACGATAGCCCCATCACGAGGGCCAGGGACCTGGCCGGCCGGCGCATCGCGTTCGTGGAGCCCTCCTCGGCGTCCGGCTCCCTGTTCGCGAGGCACTGGCTACAGGCGGAAGGGATTGACCCGGACCGCTACCGGGTCGAGACCGCCTTCCTGGGGAGCCACGAGGCCGTGATCCGGGCCGTGCTCTCGGGCGAGGCGGACGCGGGGGCCACGTTCCAGGGCGCGCTCCATCGGGCCAGACAACGGGGCCTGGACACGGCCTCCCTGCGGATCCTGGCCGTCACGGGGCGCATCCCCCTGGACGCGCTGGTCGCGACGCCCGACCTGGACCCCGGATGGGTCGCACGGCTCGACGAGGCCCTGGACCGGCTCAACACGGCCCATCCCGAGGGCCGGGCGGCCCTGGCCCGCCTGGTGGACATCGTCGGGTGGGCCCGCTCCGATGACCGGCTGTACGACGAGGTACGCGAGGTCCTGGCGCCTTCCGGGGCCGAGGGCGGGGAGGGTGATCGGGCCGGACCGGAGGTCCCATGACGTTGCGGGTCAAGGTGCTCGCCTCGAGCCTCGGCGTGACCATCCTCGCGATGGTCCTGCTCGGGGTCCTGATGTTCCGCGCGCACAGGGCCACGGTTCTGGCCGAGGCGGAGTTGCGCGCGCGGGCCTTCCTTTCGATGCTGTCGGTCGCGAGCACGGGTCCGCTCGCGGCGGGCCGGATCGAGGACCTGGACGGGATGCTCGCCCGCCTGATCGAGCGGAACCTCGAGGACCTGGACATCCGGTTCGTGGTGATCCTGGACGCCCAGAGGCGCGTGATAGGCCACACGGACCCGAGCCAGTACGGTCGCCGGTTGTCGGAGGGGTTCTACGCGGACGCCTCGGAAGCAGACTCCCCGAGGGTCCGCGAAGACGGCGACGTGCTCCTGGTCAGCGCGCCGGTCTTCACCGCGGTCCCGGGACAGCCCGGTATCCGATGGGGGACGACGGTCGCGGGCGTGGGGCTGGAGCGCGTGCGAGCGGACCTGCTCGGGCTGTTCTGGCGGGCGGTCTTGACGATCCTGATCGTGGTCGCGATCGCGACCCTGATCGTGGGGTCGCGCCTGGAGCGCCTGGTCCTGCGGCCGGTGCGCCGCCTGACCGAGGCGACCCGGTCGTTCGCGGCGGGCGACAGGGCGGCGCGGGCCATGGTCGCGGGCGACGACGAACTGGCGGACCTCGCGGGGACCTTCAACCACATGGCGGGCCAGATCGCGCTTCACACCCACCGGCTGGAGGAGGAGATCCGGGCGCGCACGCGCGACCTGGAAGAGGCCAACCGGCGCCTGGAGGCCCTGGCCGTGACGGACCCACTGACCGGGCTCTACAACCGGCGCCACTTCGAGCACGTCTTGAGCCTGGAGGTGCGCAGGGCCCAGCGCATGGGGACCCGGCTGTCCCTGCTGATGATGGATGTGGACCACTTCAAGAGGTACAACGACACGCACGGGCACCCGGCCGGGGACGAGGTCCTGCGCGCGCTCGGGCGGCTGGTGCGCGAGCGGGTCCGGTCCACGGACGTCGCGTGCCGGTACGGGGGCGAGGAGTTCACGGTCATCCTGCCCGGGACGTCGCGGACGGACGCGATGGTCCTCGCGAACGACCTGCGCTTGAACATGGAGGCCCACCCCTTCGAGAACGAGGCGACCCAACCGGGTGGACGCCTGACGATCAGCATCGGCGTGGCCACGTACCCGGCGGACGCCTCGGACGAGGTCGCCCTGGTCCGGGCCGCGGACCAGGCTTTGTACCGGGCCAAGGAGAACGGCCGCAACCGCGTCGAGGTCGCCCAGGCCGATTGATCCGAACCACGGCCTCGGATACGCTCCCCTCCGATGAGGCTCGCCACTCGGAACCGGGGACGGACCGTCACCTTCCCCGACCTGAAGACCGTGCTGGGACGCGCGGACGAGCCCAAGTCCGGGAACACCCTGGCCGGGGTCGGGGCGGAGACGCAGGTCGAGCGGGTGGCGGCCCGGCGGGTGCTCGCGGACCTGACCGTCGCTGACCTGAACGACCACCCGGTCGTCCCGTACGAGCAGGACGAGGTGACGCGCGTGATCCAGGACGACCTGGACCGGCGGGCGGAGGCCCGGGTGCGGGACTGGACCCTGGCCCGCCTGCGCGAGTGGGTCCTGTCGTCGGACACGGACGGGGCGGCCCTGCTGGAGGTCGGTCGCGGGCTGTCGTCCGAGTGCATCGCGGCCCTGGCCAAACTGATGTCCAACCTCGACCTGATCCGGGCCGCCTCGAAGATCCGGGTGGTCACCCACGCGAACACGACCGTGGGCCTGCCGGGGCGACTGTCGGTCCGCCTGCAACCCAACCACACCACGGACGACCCGCACGGGATCCTGGCCTCGACCATGGAAGGCCTGGCCTACGGGTCCGGGGACGCCCTGATCGGGGTCAACCCGGTCACGGACACGGTGGACTCGTGCCGGGCGGTGCTGGAGTTGCTGCACGAGTTCACGCGGGCGCGGGGCATCCCCACGCAGCACTGCTGCCTCGCGCACGTGACCACGCAGATGGAGGCCCTGCGCCGCGGCTGCCCCATGGACGTGATGTTCCAGAGCATCGCGGGGAGCGAGGTATCCAACCGGGCGTTCGGCATCTCGCTCGCGATGATGGAAGAGGCCGCGGCCATGGTCCGCGAGATGGGGACCTCCACAGGCCCCCACCGGATGTACTTCGAGACCGGGCAGGGGTCGGAGTTGTCGTCGGGCGGGCACCACGGGGCGGACCAGGTGGTGATGGAGGCCCGGTGCTACGGGTTCGCCAGGCACTTCCGGCCGTTTCTGGTCAACACGGTGGTGGGGTTCATCGGGCCGGAGTACCTGTACGACGGCCGGCAGGTGACGCGGGCGGGGCTGGAGGACCACTTCATGGGCAAGATGCACGGCCTGCCCATGGGGTGCGACGTCTGCTACACGAACCACCAGGAGGCGGACCAGAACGACCTCGAGAACATGGCCGTCCTGCTGGCGGCGGCGGGGGTCAACTACTTCATGGGGCTTCCTCTGGGTGATGATGTGATGCTGAACTATCAGTCAACAAGTTATCATGACAATGCAACAATCCGGGAGGTCCTGGGGCTGCGGCCGGCGCCGGAGTTCGAGGCGTGGATGGAGCGGATGGGCCTGATGCGGGACGGGCGACTGACGAGCCTGGCCGGGGACCTGCGGGTCTTCCTGTGAGGGCGGGGGACGGGATGGACGACCGGGCGCTGCGAGACCTCGTCCGGGACCTGGTCGAGCGGGAAATCGGGAAGGGGGCGCGGGAGCCGGCGGGCCCTCCGATGGCGGCGAAGCGCGTGCCCCTGGTGTCCAGGCCCGTCCCGAAGAAACCCGACCCGGAAGACGTCGCGCTGGCCAAGCGGGTGGCCGAGTGGATGGGGGGCAAACCCCCGCTCCCGCCCGCGCTCGGGACGTGGAGGCCCGCGGGGGACCGGGCGTTCTACCTGGGGAAGACCCCGGCCCGTCTGGGCGTGGGCCGGGCCGGGACCCGGGTCCGCACCGACACGCTGCTCGCGTTCTGGGCGGACCATGCGGCGGCCCGGGACGCGGTGTGGTCGGACGTGGACCCGGACGTCGCGGCGCGGCTGGGGTTGGTGCCGCTGCGCTCCGCGGCCCGGGACAAGCGGGAGTTCCTGTTGAGGCCCGACCTGGGGCGGCGGCTCGACGAGGAGTCGCTCGCGGCGGTGCGGGCGAAGGGGGTGAAGTCCCCCCAGGTCCAGGTGGTGGCGGCGGACGGGCTCTCGGCCACGGCACTGAACGTGAACCTGCCCCGGGTCCTCCCGGTCCTGACCGGGGAGTTGCAGCGGGCCGGCGTGCGCCTGGGCACCCCCTTCGTGATCCGCAACGGACGCGTGGCCTGCGGGGACGACGTGGCGCGGGCCGTGGACGCCGACGTCCTGTGCCTGCTGGTCGGGGAACGGCCCGGCCTCAAGAGCGCCGAGTCGCTCGGGGCCTACGTGACGTGGATGCGGGTGCGGGACTTCAACGAGTCCATGCGCAGCGTCATCTCGAACATCCACCAGGGGGGCCTGGTCCCGGAGGCGGGAGCGAGGCAGGTCGCGGCCCTGTGCCTGAAGGCCCTGCGCGAGCGGCGCACCGGGGTGTGACCATGGTCCTTGAACCGATCAAGCCCGAGGTCCTCGCCGTCCGGATGATCCCGGCGGTGGACCCGCAACTGGCCGCGCGCCTCGGGCTGGAGCCGCGCCATCGGGCCATCGGGATGATCACCTGCACGAGCGACGACGCCCTGTACGCGGCGCTCGACGCGGGCACCAAGGCGGCCCCGGTGGACGTGGTCTATGCGAAGTCGTTCTACGCGGGGGCGGCCCACGCCTCGGGGCCGTTTTCGGGTGAGATCATCGGGGTCTTCGCGGCCGGGGACGAGGAGGCGGTGTCGAGCGCGGTCCAGGCGACCCTGCGCTACCTGGAGCACCAGGCGTGGTTCTACGCGGCGGACCCCGCGGGGCGCTGCGCCTTCTTCCCGCACGTGATCCCGAGCCTGGGGCGCTACCTGTCGAGGCAGGCCGGGGTCGAGCCCGGGACCCCGATGGCGTATCTGATCGCGCCTCCCATCGAGGCGATCCTGGGACTCGACGCCGCGCTGAAGGCCGCGCGGGTCGAGATGAAGGTCTTCTACCCGCCCCCGACCGAGACGAACTTCGCGGGCGGCCTGCTGGTCGGGGAGCAGCCCGAGGTCGAGGCCGCGGCCCGGGCCTTCCAGGAGGCGGTCCTGGACCTCGCGTCGCGCCCGCGCGCGCTGACGCCGGCCCCCGGGGTCGAGGAGCGGGCGGCCGCGTTCGGCAAGGCCGCGAAACCAAAGGGACAAGGGCGTCGCTATCGGGTCCACGGATCCGGGTTCGAGATGGACGCGAAGCCGGACGACTACACGCACCTCTTCGATGACCGGTCGCTGGTGCGCAAGGACCATCCGGTGATCCGGTGGCGCGGGAAACTGGACCTCCTGCACGCGCAGGTCCTGGAGGCCGCGGTGGAGGCCCGGCGCGCGCAGATGGAGGACCTGGTGCGCGACCTGCGGGACGTCCTGTCGTACCTGCGGGCCCTGATGTCCGCGGAGGTCACGGGGAAGCCGGTCCCGGACCTGGCGATCCACGGCTTCGGGGCCGAGGAACTGCACCGCCTGTCGCACCACACGGGGGAGTTCTTCGGCGTCGGATGGGTGACGCCGGACCCGGACCTCGGGCCGGTCGCGTCCCGCCTGAACCTCGCGCGCGCGTCGTGCCGCGAGGTCGAGATCGCGGCCCTCGACTGCTTCGCCGGCCGGACCCACCTGACCCCGGACAACCGCGACCGGCTGATCCACGGGCTCAACCGCCTGTCCAACGCGCTCTACGTGCTCGTCTGCAAGACGGTCGCCGCCTCGAAGTGATACCCTCTGTGACCGGGTGCTATCATCCGGCGGTCGCCCGCGCGGGGTGGTGCGCCCGAGGAGGTGGATGGCGGAACGCCTGACGTGGTGCGAGGTCTCGCGGGAGGCCCTGCAAGACAACCTCGCGGAGTTCCGGAGGCTCGTGGGGCCGCGCTGCCGCCTGGCGCCGGTCGTGAAGGCCAATGCCTATGGGCATGGTCTGGAAATCGCGGCCCGCGTCTTCGCGGAGGCGGGGGCGGATGCCCTGTGCGTGCACGACCTGTGGGAGGCCGGGCGGGTGAGGGCCGCCGGGTTGTCGCTGCCGGTCGTGGTCCTGGGACCACTGTTCCCGGAGCAGGCCGCCGAGGCCGTGGCCCTCGGCGGGATCGAGCCGACGGTCCAGGACGCAGCCCTGGTCGAGGCCCTGGAACGCGCGGGGGAGGCGTCGCGCGCGCCGATCGGGGTGTTCCTCAAGTTCGAGTCCGGGACCAACCGGCAGGGCCTCAGGCTCCCCGAGTCCCTGGACCTGGCCCGGCGCGTCGCGTCCGGGCGGTGGGTGCGTCTGCTCGGGCTCTCGATGCACTTCGCGGACATCGAGGACACCACGGACCACACGTTCGCGCGCGGGCAGATGGCGCGGTTCCTGGAGGCGGTCGAGGCCCTGCGGCGCGAGGGCCTGGACCTGCCCATCCGCAGCGCCGGGAACTCGGCGGCCACGATCCTGTGGCCGGAGGCGCACCTCGACATGGTGCGCGTCGGGATCGGGGCCTACGGGATGTGGCCGTCCACCGAGACGTTCGTGGCCGCGGCCTTGACGCACCGCGAGCGCGTCGCGCTGCGACCCGCCTTGACCTGGAAGACCCGCGTGGCCCAGGTCAAGGACGTGCCCGCGGGCGAGTTCGTCGGGTACGGGCGGACGTACCGGACCACGCACCCCACGCGCATCGCGGTGCTGCCCGTGGGCTACTACGACGGCTACGACCGGGGCGTGTCCAACATGGCGTACGTGCTGGTGCGGGGGCGGCGCGCCCAGGTGCGCGGGCGCGTGTGCATGAACCTGATCATGGTGGACGTGACGGACGTGCCCGGGGTCGGCCCCGGGGACGAGGTCGTCCTTCTGGGTCCGGACGGGGAGGAGGCGATCACGTCCGAGCGCTTCGCGCAGTGGGCCGGCACGATCAACTACGAGGTGACCACGCGGATCGCGGAGTCGGTCCCGCGGGTCCTGGTGGGATGAGGTGGACACCGTGAGCGGACGAGAACTCGACCTGACGAGGTCCCGCGAGGCCATGGCCGCGGCGGAGGCCGTGATCCCCGGCGGCGTGAACAGCCCCGTGCGCGCCCTTCGCGCGGTCGGGGGCGCCCCCTTCTTCGCGGACCGGGGCGAGGGGCCGTTCGTGTGGGACGTGGACGGGAACCGTTGCGTGGACCTGATCCTGTCCTGGGGTCCCCTGATCCTGGGGCACCGCCACCCGGAGGTCCTCGCCGCGATCCGGGACCAGCTGGAGCGCGGCCTGACCTACGGGATGCCCACGCGGGAGGAGGTGGACCTTGCGACCTTGTTGACGCGGGCCCTGCCTGGACTCGAGAAGGTGCGGCTCGTGAACTCGGGCACCGAGGCCGTGATGAGCGCGGTGCGCGTGGCCCGGGGGTTCACGGGGCGGCCCAAGGTCATCAAGTTCGCGGGGTGCTACCACGGCCACGCGGACCACCTGCTGGTCAAGGCCGGGTCCGGGGCGCTGACCTTTGGCGCCCCGGACAGCGCCGGGGTGCCCGAGGAGTTCGCGGCCCACACCCTGACCCTGCCGTACAACGACCCCGCGGCCCTGCGCGAGGTCTTCCGGGTCGCGGGCCGCGACATCGCCGCGGTCCTCGTGGAACCCGTGGCCGGGAACATGGGCGTGGTCCCGCCCGCGCACGACTTCATCGAGACCCTGGCGACCGTGCCGGCCGCGCACGGGGCCCTGTTGATCCTGGACGAGGTCATGACCGGTTTCCGGGTGGCATGGGGTGGGGCCCAGGTGCCTCTCGGCCTGCGCCCGGACCTGACCTGTCTGGGCAAGGTGATCGGCGGGGGCCTGCCCGTGGGCGCCTACGGCGGGCGGGCCGATGTGATGGGGAAGGTGGCCCCGCTCGGTCCGGTCTATCAGGCCGGGACCCTGTCCGGCAATCCCCTGTCCGTGGCCGCGGGGCTGGCCACGCTCCGGGTCCTGGAACGTACGAGGCCCTACGACGCCCTGGACGACCGATGCGGGAGGCTTGCGGAGGGGTTGCAGGCCGCCGCGGCCGAGGCGGGCGTTCCGGTCCAGGTCCAGCGCGTCGGGACGATGTTCACGGTCTTCTTCACGGCCGAGCCGGTCCGGGACTACGACGCGGCGCGGCGGTGCGACACGAAGGCCTTCGCCTCGTTCTTTCAGGAGATGCGGCGGCAGGGGGTCCTCCTCCCCCCGTCCCAGTTCGAGGCCGCGTTCTGGTCCACGGCCCACGGGGACTCGGAGGTCGAGGCGGTCCTCGCGGCCGCACGCCCGGCCTTCCGCAAGGTCCGGGAGGCGCGCGATGGATGATCGCCACGCCATGCGGCCCTGGCCGAGGTTGCGAACCCGGATGTTGGGGGACTTCCGCATCTTCCGCCTGGCCGAGGAGGAGTTCGAGATGCCCCGGGGCGCGGGGACCCACTCGTTCTATGTGCTCCTGTCGGCGGACTGGGTGAACGTGGTCCCGGTCACGCCCGAGGGCCGCGTGGTCCTGATCCGGCAGTTCCGCCCCGGCACCTGTCAGGTGACCATCGAGGTCCCGGGCGGGATGGTGGACGACGGGGAGGACCCGGCCCGCGCGGCCCTGCGCGAACTCGAGGAGGAAACCGGCTACCGCGCCGAGACGCTGGTCCCGACGGGCCGGGTGCGGCCCAACCCGGCCATCCTGCGCAACACCTGCCACATGTTTGTGGCCCTCGGCGCGCGCCCGGTGGGCCGCACGCGGATGGACGAGGCCGAGGACGTCGAGACCTTCGAGGCGACGTGGGACGAGGTGGACGCGATGGTGCGGGACGGCCGTATTGACCACAGCCTCGTCCTGAACACCCTGACCTTCGCGCGGAGGGCCCTGGTTGAGACGGGAGGCCCTCGTTGAGTTCGCCCGGGGGCGTTTCAGCCATTGCCAAGGGGGGACCGATGCCCGAACGCCTGTATCCTGAA
Source organism: Anaeromyxobacter dehalogenans (assembly GCA_020722625.1). Classification (GTDB taxonomy): domain Bacteria; phylum Myxococcota_A; class UBA9042; order DTJE01; family DTJE01; genus DYKK01. The sequence goes on along the minus strand of DYKK01000021.1, from coordinate 5,693 downwards.
TCCAAGGTCGAAGTCCGCGGGTGGGAGGCCCGTCACTACGACCGGCTGATGGACACCATCACGTTCGGTGCGTACCCAAGGTTCATCCGAGACGTCGTCCGGCGCCTGGAACTGGCGCCGGGCGATCGGGTCCTGGACCTGGGGGCCGGAACCGGCCGCAACGCCTGCCTGATGGTTCCGTACGTCGGGGATGCGGGCCGCATCGTCGGTTGGGAGGTTGGGCGTGAAATGCGCCGGCGTTTCGAAAAACAGTGTGGCTCGATCCCGAACGTGTCCCTGGAGGACCGCCGGATCGACCTCCCCGCCCGTTTCGACGCCCCATTCGATCACGTCTTCATCTCATTCGTCCTTCATGGGCTGCCCCACCCCTCGCGGAGGGAGGTGATCGCCAACGCACGGCGTGCCTTGCGGCCTGGAGGGCGGTTCCACCTCCTAGATTACACGCCCGGAGACCCGGACGATTCGCCGTTTTATCGCCGCTGGTTTTTCCGGTACGGCGAGTGCCCGCTGGCGACTGATTTTGTGCGGCGGGATATCAACACGCTCCTCGCCGAGGCCGGATTCGGGGATTTCAGGGAAACGCGATACTTTTGGGGCATTGTGCGGTTGCTGACCGCCACTCGAACCGAGGACCGTCGGTCCGGGGACGGGAACGAATGAGCGCGTCGCTGCACGAAATGAGCGAGAGGGGCGCCCGTCTGGCCCGGGAGGCCCTGAAGCCCTGCCTGACAAGCGGGGCGCGAATTCTGGAAGTCGGGTGCGGGGACGGGTCCTTTCTGCAGACACTCGCTGCGGACTATCCCATTCAGGGAGTGGGCGTCGATCCCTGGGTCCGACCCGTGAAATCCGGGGCCGTGGACTTGAGGGCCCTCGCCGCGGAGGCCGTGGACCGGCTGGAGGGCCGGTTCGACTGCATCTTCACGGTGATGAGCCTGCACCACTTCGCAGACCCGGGCAGGTTCTTTCGCGCGGCCCTGGCCGTGGCCGCCCGGCGATCGCGAATCGTGGTCGTGGACTGGAAGCACGGGGTGGACACGGGAGTCCCGGAACGCTACTTCACCCTCGATGAAGTCTCGGCCCGCCTCGGGCATGCCGGGTACCAGGTCCTCGAGGCACGCGAGGACACGTGGCACCTGGTCGTCACGGCCCAACCCGCGGTGCAGCGGGTCGGGTGGCTCTGACCGGATGGACCGCTCTGGAGCTGGAAGGCGGGCGTACGAAGGGTCGTCACGCGGTCGATCCCCGGCTGACCACCGCCCACTTCCCGCCCGGTAGGCGCCGGACCGTGCCCGAGACCTCGAGGGTGGTCAGTTCCGCCTGGAGGCGGCCCGCGGGCAGGCCCGTGGCCGCGACCAGGGCGTCGAGGTCCGCGGGGCGGCGGCGGAGCAGCGCCAGGACCGGGGAATCCGCGCGTGTCGCCTCGACGGCCGGGGTCGCGGTCTCCCACGGGTTCGCCACGCCCCAGGGCCGGTGTCCCGGCTCGGGCCAGTCGCCGGGAGCCACCGAGAGCGAGGCGAGTTCCGGGACGGCCGCGAGGTCCTGGGGGTGGATGAGGGGCCTCGCGCCCTGCCGGAGCAGGTCGAGGGTCCCGGCCGAGGCGTGGTACCACAGGTCCGCGGGGACTGCGAACAGGGGGACCCCGAGCCTCTTGGCCCACTCGGCCGTGATCAAGGCCCCGGACCCGGCCCCGGCCTGGACGACCACCACCGCGTCGGCCAGGGCCGCGATCAGGCGGTTGCGCTCCGGGAAATGGCGGCGGCTCGGGGGGGCCTCGACCGGGTATTCCGACAGGAGGGCCGACCCGGACCGGGCCACGCGCTCGAACAAGGGCTGAAGGCTCGGAGGATGCGGGCGACCCACGCCGCCCCCGAAGACCACGACGGTGGGCCCGCCCGCGTCCAGCGCGGCCTCGTGGGCGATCCGGTCCACGCCCAGGGCCCCGCCGCTGACCACGGTGACCCCGGCGCGGGCCAGCGCGAAGCCCAGGCGGCGAGCGACCTCGGCCCCGTACTCGTCCGGATGGCGGGTCCCCACGACCGAGACCGCGGGGGCGGTCGGGTCGAACGCGCCTCGCAGGAACAAGAGGCGTGGGGCGTAGGAGCCCAGCCGGGCCAGGCCGGGGTGCGCGTCGGGGATCCAGTAGCGGGCCTTGGCCTCGCGCATCCAGCGCGTCTCGGCGGCCAGGCGGGCCGTGGGGTCCGCCGTGGTCCGGGCCTTGCGGGCCGCCGGAGCCGATCCGGCGCCGGCCAGGGCCGCGATCACCTCGGACGGCTCGCCCCAGTGGGCCAGGAGCAGGCGGTGGCGCTCCCGGGCCTCGGCGTCGCCGGGTTCCCGGAGGTCCAGCGGTGGCACGAGGCGTCCCTGCATCCCGGTTCCCCCTCGGGATTCACTCATTGTATCGGGAAAAGAAGCGGATGTGTTCCAACCGCGCCTGACAACCCGCGGGCAAGAGATACTCAGGGGGTCTCTCGGGGTTCGCCATCGGGGTGTTGACAGGTTATTTCGAAAAGACCAGAATGGCCATCAGGAGGTGGTCATGGAGAACGTGACGAGCGTGGCCGCTCTGAAGGCGAGCCTCAGCAGGATCCTCGCGGCGGTGAAGGCCGGGCGCGAGTTCATCGTGACGGACCGGGGCAAGCCGATTGCGCGGATTGCCCCGTGCACCCCGGCCGAAGCCGGACTGGACGAACTCGTGAGGGCCGGCGTCGTTCGGCCGGCGTCGAAACCCTGGCAGCCCGGCTTCCTGAAGGCCGCCCGCCCTGAAGACCCCGACGCCAGGTTGCTCGGGGCGCTCCTGGCCGAACGGGAGGAAGGCCGATGAGGTTCTGGGACGCGTCAGCCGTGGTGCCCCTGGTGGTCGAGCAACCACGGTCCGACGCGATGCGCCGCCTCCTTTCGATTGACTCCGGCATCGTGTTCTGGTGGGGCACGCCCGTCGAGTGCGCCAGTGCCGTGGCCCGGGCGGTGCGCGAGGGAGTCTTCGAGGTCCGGGACGGACGGCGCGTGCTCCGCCTGCTCGACGACCTGTGGGCAAGCGCGGCCGAGGTCCTGCCATCCAGCCAGGTCCGTGCGAGGGCGGTCCGGCTGCTCGCCGTGCATCCCTTGCGGGCGTCGGACTCGCTTCAACTTGCGGCGGGTCTCGTCTGGTGCGGGGAACGTCCGGCGGGCGCCTCGTTCGTCTGCCTGGACGAACGCCTTCGCAACGCGGCGGCGACCGAGGGGTTCGAGGTCCTGCCCTGAAGCGGACAGGACCCCGGGCGCGCTGATCACAGCGACTCCCGGCCTTCCTCCATGATCCGGTCGTACAGGAATCGCGGGATGAAGCAAGAGCGGTGGATGTCCGTGCAGTAGTAGCGCGTGGGGGTGACCGCGTCGCGCACGGGCACGCGGCAGTCCGTGCCCTGGCTCCCCACCGCGAAGCACCACCAGTTCCCGGGGTAGGTCGCGATGGGCGCGGTGTAGAGGTCCGCCACCGGGAAGGCCGCCCGCAGCCTGTTCTGGACCTCGCGCACCAGAGGCAAGTGGAAATGGAGGGATTCCGACAGCGTCACGAAGACCCCGTGCGCCTCGAGCACCCGCCGTGCCTGCCGGAAGAAGTCCTCGGTGAACAGGCTCTTCGCGAACCCCACGATGTCCGTCGAGTCCACCAGGATCACGTCCGCCTTCCCCTCGAACTCCTTCAGGAAGATCGCGCCGTCCATCGGCCGCTCGACCACGCGCGGGTCCGACAGCCCGCTGGACACGGTCGGGAAGTACTCGCGCGCGACGTGCGTGACCTCCTCGTCAATGTCCACCAGATAGACCTTCTCGATGGTCGGGTGCTTCAGGACCTCGCGCACGACCCCGCCGTCCCCGCCCCCGATCACGATCACCGTGCGCGGGGCCTGCATCGCGTGGAGGGCCGGGTGCGCGAGCATCTCGTGGTAGTAGAACTCGTCCCGCTCCGTGAACTGGACCACGCCGTCCAGGATCAGCATCCGCCCGAAGAAGGGGTTCGTGACGACCGCGAACTCCTGGTAGGGGCTGCGCCCGCGGTACAGGACCTGGTCCACCTCGTACACGTAGCGGATCGGCGCGTACGGGTCCTTTTCGAACAGCTTGATCTCGGCCATGGTCCCTCCTTTCGCGGACGGCGTTCCTGCCCGACCCGCTTCAGAACATCGTGTCCTCCACCACCTTGACCATGGGCAGTGGGAAGCCGTTGAACCGGGCCGCATAGACCGTGGTGTACGCCCCGGCGGTCCGGATCAGGACGATGTCCCCGACCTCGGGCTCCACCATCTGCACCTCGCGGTCAATCACGTCGAAGCCGTCGCACGAGGGGCCGGCCAGGATGCACCGGACCTTGCGGCCCTCGCGCAGGGGCACGAACTCGTACCGGATGCCGCCCAGGGCCTCGGCGAGCCCGTTGAACACCCCCACGTCAATCATCACCCACAGCCCGTCCTGGCGCTGGGCCTTGCCGATCACGCGCGTCACGAACACGCCCGCGTCCCCGACCAGGTAGCGGCCCGGCTCGATCAGGACCTCGACCCCGCCCGGAAACCAGCGGGCCAGGGCCTTGGCGATGCGGTCCTCGATCTCGTCCACGGTGGGGATGGGCTTGAGGTACTGCGCGGGGTATCCGCCGCCGATGTTCAGGACCCGGAAGTCCAGAGCGATGTCCCGCGCCTCGTCCCGCAGTTTGGCCGCGAGCCCGATGGCCGTGTCCCACGACTGGAGGTTCGTGCACTGCGAGCCCACGTGGAAGTTGATCCCCACGGCGTTGAGCCCGCGGACCTTCGCGTACGCCAGGAGTTCCACGGCCGGCCCGAAGTCCACGCCGAACTTGCCGGACAGGGGCCAGTCGCTGCCCTCGTTGGGCACGGCGAGTCGGACGACGGCCTCGCAACCGGGGGCCAGTTTGACGAGTTTGTCCACCTCGGCGCGCGAATCGAAGGTGAACATCCGCACGCCGTGCTGGTGGGCGTACGCGATGAACTCGGGGGCCTTGATGGGGTTGGACGAGATGACGCGCTCCGGGGCGACGCCCAGGTGCACAACCTCGTTCAGTTCCGACACGGAGCCGACCTCGAAGCCCAGGCCGGCTTCGGCCACGACCCGCACCACCTCGGGGTCGTCGTTCGCCTTGACCGCGTAGAAGACCCGCGCGCCCGGCAATCCCGCGCCGCACCGCGCGGCCTTGTCCCGGATGATCGTGGGGCTCATGGCGAGGCACGGGGGTTGCAGTCGCCCCAGGCGGGCGAGTGCCGCCACGTGTTCCGCGAATCGGTCCCGGTCCATGGTCGGGGCCCCCGTCCACCGCGGCGCCGCCCTGGCGCGGCGCGCCGCGGACCATACCACGCGCCCAGCGGGGGGATCAATTCGTCGCGAACCGCGTCGTTCACATGGACGTAGGGGCGCGCCGTGGGGAGCGGGGGTCCTGGGTCCGGGGTCGTGGTGGACGTGGCTCCGTCGTCATGCGCCGCTCATCGCGTCCAACGTGGCCCTGACACTGTCACTGTCGCTGACACTGACCTCTGTCACTGATACTGCCTTTGCCGGGATCCGGGGTCCGGGATCCGGGGTCCGGGGACCGGGGTCCGGGGTCGCGGTGGACGTGGCTTCGTCGTCATGCGCGGCCCATCGCGTCCAACGGGGCCCTGACACTGTCACTGTCACTGTCCCCTGACACTGTTCCTGAACCTGCCTTC
>DYKK01000366.1 GCA_020722625.1 Anaeromyxobacter dehalogenans | reverse complement strand
GGGAGTTCGTGGTTGTCTGTGCGATCGGTCGCGCGGGGCGCGAGCAGTGCTCGCGCGTCCAGGGGAACCACCAAGCAAGCAAGTCGCGCTCTTCAAATGAGGCAAGGTCCCGGTGACGGGGGAGCGGTGCTCGCGTCTCCAGGGGAACCATAAAGACACCAAGTCGCGATCTTCAAATGATGCTTGGCCCCGGTGACGGGGGAGCAGGGGATCCCGTCTCCAGGACGGCGACGACCTCCTTGACCCGCCCCCGGAAAACGACGACCATTCCCCCCGGCGCCGGAGGCGACGTGCCCGCGAACGACGAGGACCCGATCCTGAAGGACCTGAACGAGGACCAGGTCCGCGCGGTCACCCACGAGGGCGGACCCCTGCTGATCCTGGCCGGGGCCGGCAGCGGCAAGACGCGCGTCATCACGAGGCGGGTCGCGTGGCTGGTGCGCGAGCGGGCCGTGCCCCCGGGGCGCATCCTGGCGGTCACCTTCACGAACAAGGCCGCGAACGAGATGCGCGAGCGGGTGGTGCACCTGCTGGGGTCCGGGGACGCGCCGTCCTGGATGGGGACGTTCCATTCCATCGGGCTGCGGTGGCTCCGGCGGTATGCCGACCGCCTGGGATATCCGTCCGACTTCGTGGTCTATGACGACGACGACCAGGAATCGGTCCTCCGGCGTCTGTTGCGGGAGCGGGGCCTCCAGAAGCAGGGGGTCGGGACATACCGTTCGTACATTGACCGTTTGAAGAATGATGGTCTGCTGGAACCGCCCGAAGAGCCGAGGTTCCGGGAACAGGACCACGCGGAGGTCTTCGCGGCTTATCAGCAAGCCTTGCGCGACGCCCACGCCGTGGACTTCGGCGACCTCCTTGGCCTCCCCCTGAAACTCCTGCGCGAGCACGACGACGTGCGCGAGCGGTTGCGGGCCGAGTTCCTGCACATCCTCGTGGACGAGTTCCAGGACACGAACCTCGCCCAGTACGAGATGCTGAAACTCCTGGTCGGGAGCGAGCGCAACCTGTGCGTGGTCGGGGACGACGACCAGTCCATTTACTCGTGGCGCGGGGCGCGGGTCGAAAACATCCTCGAGTTCCGGGGGGACTTCCCGGACGCGGCCGTGGTGACCCTGCGCGCGAACTACCGGTCGCGGGTCCCGATCCTTCAGGCCGCGTCCAGGGTCATCGCCTTCAACCGGGAGCGCCATCCCAAGGACCTGCGGGCCGCCCGGGGGGACGGGAATCCGGTGTTCCTGCACCAGGCGTTCGGCGAGCGCGAGGAGGCCCTGTTCGTGGTGCGCGAGGTCCGGCGCCGCCTGGCCGAGGGCATCCCCCTGTCGCGCATGGCGGTCTTCTACCGGACCCACGCCCAGTCACGGCCCTTCGAGGACGCGATGCGGGCCGTGCGCATCCCGTACCGCGTCGTGGGGGGGATCAAGTTCTACCAGCGCAAGGAGATCAAGGACGTCATCGCCTACCTGCGCCTGATCGTGAACCCGTCGGATTCGGTGAGCCTGGATCGCATCCTGAACGTGCCCCCGCGCGGCCTGGGCCCGGCCACGGCGGCGAAGGCGCGCGAGGAGGCGCGGGACTCGGGGGAGCCGCTGCTGATGGCCCTGGCGCGCGTGGGGGACCGGTCGGGTCCGGCCCTGCGCGAACGTGTCCGGGACTTCGTGGACACGGTGATGTCCCTGGCCGAGCAGGCCCGGGAGGCGGACGCGGTGACCGTGATCCGCGCGACCCTGGAGCGGACGGGGTACCTGGCGTTCCTGCGGGCCGACGAGACGCCGGTGGGCCAGGACCGCATCGAGAACGTCGAGGAACTGGTGGCCGCGGCCCGGGACTTCACGGCGACGAGCGGACGGACCGACCTGCGGTCCTACCTGGACCGCGTGTCGCTGCTCACCCCCGCGGACGAGGGGAACGGCGAGGACGCCCTGAACCTGATGACGGTCCACGCGGCCAAGGGGCTCGAGTTCGACTGCGTGTTCGTGTGCGGGGTCGAGGAGGGGCTCATGCCCCACGCGGGGTCCGCGGGGCGGTCACGGGCGGTCGAGGAGGAGCGCCGCCTGATGTACGTGGCCATGACCCGGGCGCGCGACGCCCTGTACATGACGTGGGCCGGCACGCGCGTCCGGATGGGCGGGGTCCAGGCGATGCGTCCGTCGCGGTTCCTCGGGGAGGTGTCCACCGCGAACCTGAAGCGGGTTTGACCCGGGGCGGCCGGGAATCTATCATGGTCCTCGGGCGTTTCCGGATCCGGAAACGGTGGACGACACCGGGAGGCAGGGACGATGAGCGACGACCAGCGAGACCCCCGCTCGGATCCCGTCGTGGACGATGCGGCGGTGGAGCCGGAGGTGGACGAGGTCCCCCCCGAGCCCCCGAAGGCCCGATCCGTCCTGATGGACATCCTCGAGCGCGCGAAGAAGGAAACCGAGTCCGAGACGGCGCGGCTGATGGACTCCATCCGGGAGCGCGAGGAGGAGGAACGCCGCAAGCGCGAGGAGGACGAACGCCGCAAGGCGGAGGAGGCCCGCCGCCGGGTCGAGGAGGAACGCCGCAAGCGCGAGGCGGCCCTGCGTGAATTCGAGGAACGGCACGCTCGCAAGGAGGCCGAGGCCAAGGCCGCGGCCGAGGCGGCGAAGGTCCCGACCGTGGCCCAGGCCCCGGTGAAGAAGTCGCGCGCGGGCCTGTGGGCGGGGGTCGGGGTCGCAGGGGTCGCGGCCGCCGCGGTGGTGGTCTGGCTGGTGGTCCCGAAGGGCGAGCCGGTCGCGTTCCCGAGCGCGCGCCTCGTCGAGGTCGCGAAGCCCGGCCGGTTCGTGACCACCCCCGCGGTGGTCGGACCGGGGGCCGAGGCGTTCGCGGGCGAGCCGATCCCCCCGGAACGCCTGGTCCTCGCCGTCACACCCCGCAAGTACGAACCGAAGCCCCCGAAGCCGGCGGGAAACGGCCGGCGCGTGACCGCCCCCCGCGAGCCGGCGGCGCCCCAGATCCGGATCCAGACGGGGATCCTGGGCGGGAAGAAGGTCGTGAAGTAAGGCGGACCCGGGCCGGGCCC